>JANNYL010000246.1:0-6848 GCA_031410075.1 Flavobacteriales bacterium | reverse complement strand
TGAAGTCATCACAACCCGGAACTATGCAGCCCAGGCTATCCACCTTTACCACCCACACATCTTGCGTGTACCCCGGCGGGTTGTTGCCGCTGAAGCTGCTGTGCGCATAACCACAGGCAATGAAGCCGCCATCGTCCGTAGGGATCACATCGCGGAAGCTCCCTTTGCCGTCGCTCATCAAACTATCCTCATAATCGTACCGACGCATCCATAGGCTATCCCCTTCGCTGTTCGTGCGCAAGAGCATCCCGTTGCTGTATCCAGGTTCACTGGTTCCCCCTGCGGCAATTATATCTCCGCCAGGATCCACTTCTTTCGCAACGAAAAAGGTACGAGCCCCCCCAGATGCGCCGTAGGTGTGGCCCCATTCTACTGCACCGTCCATGTCAATTTTCACCAAACAAGGGTGTTCGTCATTGCCCATACCTGTTGCCCACGCGCTGGCGAACAAGACTGATCCATCCACTAACGCATTGATGTGTGCGTTCGGCGCATCATCCCACAGGGTGCCGTACAAATTATCCCATATCACATCTCCGTTCGCATCCACACGGAACACCCATTGATCGAATTGCTGCGCCGTTACCTCTTGTTGGCCGCCTACATAATACCCTCCATCAGGTGCCAGATCAACCGAGATCCCGAAATCGCGACCGGTCGGTGTTCCATACGTCCGTGTCCATTCCATATTCCCCAAGCTGTCCGTCTTGATCAGAAACGCATCCACATAACCGGTTGAGTCTGTCTCACCAGCTAAGATGAATCCACCGTCCAGCGTTTGTCGCGCTTGTCGACCGATCCACTCCGATGGGCCCATGCTCAATATTCGGGTCCATACCGTATCCAACTGATCGTTCATGCGTGTAAGCTTCGCATAGTTGATGTCATTCGGCCCGTAGCGACTACCCCCAACGATGTATCCATTGGGGATCCTGGCATCGCCATTTGCCCAACCAGGATACGTGGAGTAGTAGTACTCCGGATATGCCTGCTCGCTCTCCATTAAGCCCATCTCATCGATCGCCATCGTCCCTAAGGTGTTCCAGACGAACAGGCTATCCGTGAATTGAGATGAAATGAACACGACATATCCGCCGTCCACTTTCTCCTCAATATCAAACGCAACTTGCGTTAGCTGTTGTTGTCGAAAATCATACCGCCTACTGAAGGTTTGTGCGTGTACCAGCGCAAGCTGGCACACGCACACAACCAACACTATTGCTTTAGTAGCTCGCATCATTCCACCACCAGCTTGGTGCCACTCAACCACGTGTTCCCGCTTGTGAGGTGAACGTAGTAGATGCCAGCAGCAAGACCGCTCACATCCATTGTGTTATCGCCTCGCGATGCCGGGCTTTCCCACACCTGTTGCCCATGGGAACTCACCAACCGCAAGCGCAGGTCGCTCGCATAGTGCGATGATGCCGCTAGCTTGACCGATACCGTGGCACTACCTCGCGCTGGGTTGGGAAACACTTGCAGCGCATCCCGCAGATTGGTAACCTGCTCGGTGATCAGCACATTGAAGTCATCACAACCCGGAACTATGCAGCCCAGGCTATCCACCTTTACCACCCACACATCTTGGTTATAGCCGGGTGGGTTGTTACCACTGGCACTGAAAAATACCACCCCGCAAGCGATGAAGCCACCATCAGTCGTTGTGATCACATCCTTGAATTGGCCGGTGCCATCCAACATGAGGCTATCGTAGTAGAAGTAGCTCCGCATCCACAGGCTATCTCCGTTGTCGGTGGTGCGCAGCAATAGCCCTTTGCTGGAACCAAGCGTATCGTGCATAAAGCCCGCTGCGATATGGCCGGTGCCGGGTCCGACCTCCTTGGCGGCGAGCAGGGTGGTCGCGTACGCTATGGGGCCATACTCCCGCTCCCAGATCATACCTCCATCTTCGGCATCCAATTCAGCCATGTACGCGCGGGTCAAGTCGAACTCTGGGGCATACCCCCACGCGCTGGCAACTACCGGATTGCCGTTCGCTTTCGTGGTCAAAAGGGCATTCGGGTCATCATAGACGCTACCCCAACGCATCGTCCAAAGCGTGTCGCCTTCTGATGTTACGCGAAGTACCCACATGTCAAAGTTTGTTGGCGATAGCTGAGAGGCACCACCTATGAAGTAGCCATCACTATTTGTTGTGTCCACAGAGGTGGCGAAATCCCAAAATGATGATCCACCATACGTTCGCCGCCATTGTTCTGTGCCCGAACTATCCGTTTTCAATAAGAAACCATCCAGTGCACCTGTGAACGATGTTTCCCCACACAACATATAGCCACCGTCTTTGCAGATCAGCGCTTGGCGACCGACCCACTCATTGTCTTCGTCACCATAGTCGCGATACCAAAGCGAGTCACCGTTGGCAGCAAAGGAAAATACTACCGGGCGGATCAATCCCACATACGGAAGCACAGCACCTCCAATGATGACCTCACCGTCAGGTCCAATTGCCGCGCAATTTGCCCAACCGGCATATATCGAATTCAATCCACTGATCATAAGATCCTCTGAAAGGACTTCGCCTGCGCTATCAATTCGGATGAGCGCCACAGTGAGGTAAATGTTCAGCGAATCCTCGAAGTTGGTAATGACAACGACCGCAAACCCATTTGAGCCATTGCGCTCTATGTCCCATGCAGTTTGTGTATAACCTTGACCAAAGGGGTCGTACCTTCTATTGAAGGTTTGACCGCTGGCCAGCAGAAGCTGGCCAGCGGTCATAACAACCATCATTATGCGATGGAGCCTCATATCAGCGCGTAATTTGGAACTTCACGGAGCCGACCTGGAGGCCGTCGACGAAAACGCCGGCCACGAACAAACCGGCAGCTAGATCACGGGTATCCAATTCAATGATCGCCGCTTGACCATTAATGCGTTCCTCGCGAAGCAATCGCCCGGCTGGATCAACGATCCGCACCAAGGAGTGGTCCATCCCTTCGAGCAAGCGCACCACCACGTACACAGGATCCTTTTGCTGTGCAGGGCTCGGATATACAGTGAGCACCGCGGGCACCTCCGCCTTCGTGCTTGCTGTGGGCGGTAGCATAGCGCGCTCCTCATAGGGCAAGATGATGCGCTCTGGGTACTCACCTACGCCGAGTGTGCGCAACCAGTTCTCGGCAGCCACGTGGCCTTTGTCGCGTTCCGTTGCGATCTGCTGCAGCCGGTCCACCACGGCGGTGGGCACAGCTTCGTCGCCCTGGCCCACGAGCCGTTCTTCAAGATACAGGCTGAGCACCTCTAATCCCCTGTTTTCGGGATCAGCAGCACGCAAGTTCTGCACCAGGTCATTGGCCGCCGCATGATCACCTTGTGCCATAAGCAAGGCTATGCGCACTATTGGATCGCCGAATTGCGGGTGCTGCGCCTCGAAGGCCAACACATCGGCTATAGTAAGGTCCTCGTTCTCGGAAACCAACGCATGTGCAGCCAACTGATTCAGAAGGGCGGTGTGTTTATGACCCCAGTGGGCCATTTCACTCTCCAGGATCGTGAGACTATTTATTCCGTCACCTTGGGCGCCGTATACCAGTTGTTTATAGAACGAGGTAAGGTCGCTCTCTTCCATCATGCGCGCCACTTCGGGCTGCAAGGGGCTGTTGGCCACCAAAGCTTGCGCCAAATGCCATGCGGACATGGGCTGCTCGCGCTTGAAGACTTGTTCCCAAACTTCGGTGCTCACTTTGGGAGCGGCCAGCATCAGTGCGCTGCGCAGGCTGCTGCTACTACTTGCCGGATCGGCCACCAGTTCCTTAAGGCCCTCGGTATCGCCCCCATCGCGCTCATTGTTATACACCGCCTCCAACGTGGCATACTCCTGCTCGGCCTCTATCATAGCACTGCGTTGCTCCTCCCCTTGCCCCACCATTTCAATATAGCCGGGGCATGCGTCTAGTTTGCTCGTGTAGGGTGACCCATCGGTTTGAAAATTGGCGGTCAATTGGGGCGTACCCGAAATGCAGGTAGGTAACACGATCTTGGGTGTACTTGATGGTATGTGATGCCAATACACGAAGGGATTCACATTGCCGATGGGTGCGAACAGATGCCCTTCGGTACCACAGGTGGTGCTGAAGGTATTGCCTGCAGGCGAAGTCTGTAAGAGTCCCGGTGCCCCCTGCCGATCCCCAACACTCGGATTGGTACCTGTGAAGGCGATGTCGAAAGTGTTCTGGCCTTCGAATAACCGGTTCCCGTAATCGTTGCACTTGATCTCTAGGCCATCTCCGGGGTTGTTACCATCGTTATCCAACTGGATGATGGTGCCGATACGCAGATCATCGAAGGTGTTGTTGTAGTAACGGTTGCTGGCGTTGGCTGCGTTAGTCGTTCCGTTGGTATTGCTGAAGATGGCACCGACGGTATAGGTCTGGGAAATGGAGTTCCCGTGCACCTTGTTGTTCTCCACCGTGAAACCCGTGCATTCGAACACGCCGATGCCGTAAGGTGCGTCGATACCTGTACCAACCAAGTCGATATCCGGCACGGAGATCTGGTTCCGCAGAATGCTCGCCGTAACACCGTTCAACCGGATCCCCGCAGCGTTATCCACGAATACCGCATCGCGCACCCAGGTGATCTTCGCCGGGTTGTTGCTGGTGGCATCGATACCCCTGAACAGCAAGCTGAACTGATTGGAGGCAAGCTGGTTCGCAAGGGTGCATTGCGGATCCCAGGGCAAGGTACCACTGCACATAGGCAACACCTGCACCGAGGTGCGGTTCGCGTAGATCCCTGTACCACGTTCGGCGTATGGTATGGCTCCGCTGTTCATCGCGAACGTATTGCCACCCACCTTCATGCGGTTCACCCGGTCGAAGTACAAGTGGGTCTCACAGAACAAGGTAGGGTAATTCAACGGAGCGTTCGTTGCGAACGTGTTGTTGTAGAAGACGGAGTTCGTGAAGTCCGGATTTTGAACCGTATTGATACCGGAATTATACTGCCGCATCACCACGTCGTAGCGGTTGTTGATGAAGGAACTGGCATTGGCGATGATCACACCACCTGGTTGTGTCGCGGGCGCAGTGGTCGGGTTCAGACAGTCCACGCGACAATTCGTAAATGCGGCCAATGCATTGCGAATGCTACCCCCATCATTGATGCGGAACTCCCCATTCTTCCACAGGGCTTCATTGGATACGCCGAGCACCTGCACGCCATCCCACATGCTACCGGGACATTCGGCTAGTGAGGTGAGCACAGCATTGTCGGTAACGGTGAGGTTACCCCCTTGCGCACCGCCGATGATATGCGGCATTACCACAATATTGCACGTATAGCCCATGTTGCGGCTGTCGGCGAACTGTATAACAGCATCGTTGGTGATGGTAAGGGAGCCGCCCGCATCAATAATAATGCTGCCGCGCACTTTCATGTTAAGTTCGCCAGGCTGATCACCCCAGATCTCGTTCGTGTTCGAAGTAATGTGGTGCTCGTTGTTGGAGTTCAGGGGGAAGTTGGTCTCGAAGTAGCTGAAATCGGCCTTGGCATCGCAGCTGGTACCCAACTTCACGATGTAGCAATCGTCGAAGTTGGCGCTGGAAGTACCGCTCACGATCATTTCACCATCATCAGTAGCGGAAACCGAGAAGATGCACTCCTTCTGTTTCACACGGTTCGGGCCACACTCGCGTGGCGCTCCCTCCACATCGTCATACGTACCATGCCACACTAGCGACCCGGTGCCACCGCGCAACAGGGCTGAATAGAGGTTTGTGTTCCAGAACGAATAGGGGTAGATGCTCCAATCGTAGGGCTGGATACCAGGCGTATTCGGGTCCTGGTCATAACCCAAGCCCGCGGGACTATTCAGGCAATTCTGTACGAAAGAAGGTTCATTGGCGAGCAACCAAGCATAGTTGAAGGGGTTGGCCATGGTGAACGGAGCTTGCCATTTGGTACCACCCAAGACAATGTCGCCGTCCGTTTTCACGGCCACGTCCAACTGCAGGTTCACCGCCCGCATCATCTTCAGGTCGGTGGACCAAAGCAGATCCGGGTTGGCACCCGACCAGTTGATGCGATGCACCAGCGCCCGTGCTTCTCTATTTGCCCCCGTGTCGAAGATCCCCTGCCCTGGAGTGTACTCGACCAGTATGGGCCAAATAATATCGCCGTTCGCGGCGTATTCAACGCAGGATGAGTTGTTCTTGAGGCCTTCATCGAAGGGGATGAACTCCTCCATCACCAGATGGTCAACCGTATTACTGAGGAATTTGAAGCCGCCCGGTGGGTTCAGCGGATCGCCGGGGGACAGGGCATCGTCCATAAGTAAGAGCCATGCGTCTGTTTGTGATCCAAGGTCGCGCCAACCCGTTATGGCGAATTTGTCACCGCCCGGTGATGGCAGGCGGCAAATACTTGCCGGCCGCGCCCCCGCCACGTTCCCACCGGAATAGGTGACGAACCCGGGTACATCGTTGAAGATCCTTCTGTGCGCATCGTTCGCCAGATATCCGTTGTTATCGACATCCACCACGAACGGCCTTGTAAGCGAAGTACCAACGGCTGAGGACCAGCCGACCGCGCGATATCCGGTGGATCCATTGTTGCTCACAAGTGTTATATCCTGCCCTTCAGCCCGCTTCAGCACCGCACTCGCCACCGTGGCGGGCGTATTATAGGCATGGCACCAGAGCGCATTGCCCGTAAGATCGAATTTACTTATCGTCATCTGCCTCTCAGGGCAATGTCATTAAGTTAAGGTGGTCAGAAGGCTGGTTTGGAGTTGAAGAGGTACTTGGGCTTAGGCCTGTTTTTGAACTTATCGATGGTGCGCGGAGCGCTTCTGCCTGGCCTTATGGGCACAGTGGCGCTGAGGAAGA
>JANNYL010000245.1:0-2848 GCA_031410075.1 Flavobacteriales bacterium | reverse complement strand
TTCGCCACCCGCCAAAACCACCATAGGAGACTTCTCCACGAATTGAATTCCTTTCAGCGAACGCATGCCCAACGCCCAGCGATCCGTGAGGGTAATAGCCTGGGAGGTTCCTTACATCCACCTCCGCGCTCAATTCGAATTGGTGCGCACATTTTACACTGACCCTTGCATTCATTCGAACCGGCAGTAGACGTAAAAAAGCACCACGCACATAACCAAAGCCTAGGGAGTCTTGGAGATCCGTTGAACCTGTGATGGACGCATTGAGATCGAAAACGTCATCCACTTGAATGCCTTCGTATACGAGAATGGAGTCTTTCGGTATTCGAAGGCTATTCTCGTTCCATACGATGGCACCCAGGTCCTGAATACCGAACGTGAACGATGCTTCCCGGTGCCATAAATTGAACCGCTGGTTCACTTCGGCTCCCAACGCCGCTCCAATTCCATTGTTGCTCAAACCAGGAGGAGCTGCAGTATCACTGCGGGCATAATCCCCCTCCAGGTCAAGCCTCAAATAGCGACCATCGATAGCGGTGAAAAGATCCGCGCGATCAATGCGAGCAGCATTCAAGGACTGCCCATTCACCAAATGCAGCATCAGAAAAGATCGCGTTTCCTTGTCCTCGATACCGAATCCGAACGTCTGATAGCGAACCTGTTCCAAAGCTGTGGGCGCTAGTTCCGCGGTAGCATTCTCAAAATCGGCGTTGCCGAAGAACGTGGTGCGGTAGAGATCATCAGAGAAGCGCAGCCCCATAACATCATGGTAGGCTATAGAAATGCGGGGTCGCATGTTGCCGTTACCCCATAACGAATCACCCCAGGCATAACTCAACTTGGCTTCCAATGCGTACCCAGCGCGACTTTGCTGATCCGTTCTCCCTTCGGAGCGTTGGCGCGTTTCGCGGTCCAGTGTTGCACCCTGCCACAGACCGAGCACAAGGTCGTTACGCAAGGTGTTGGAGTCGTAAAAACCTTTCGCCTCGAATCGCAGGAAGTGATCAGCGTTCGCCAGTGTCCATGCCATAATGCCACAGGTATCGGCCTTGGTCGGGGGGGCGGAAAGGCTGTCCGGATCTTGCGCGGAGGCAGACCAGGTCACGAAGCAAAAACCAGTAACTACCAACCAGCCCCTACTCATCACCGTTCACGATGTAATTACCCTCCAACGATACCACGATATCGATCGTGCACCCACTTCGCAATTGCACAGGTTGTGGTTGGCCTGCTGTGTTGAATGTGGCCCTGATCTTCAAGCGAGCGCCGTCAGGACCGGCGGTAGATCCAGGATAGAACAGGTCCAGTTGCTCTTTGGTGATGACAAAATCCACTTGACTTTCAACACTGCTCGAAACCAGCCCACTTCCATTCACCTGCGCAGAATTGATTATGCCGCCGGGGGGAAGGAGCGCCAATACTGCCCCTTGGCTATCAATGATCTCCAATGCCAGTGTTGCCGAGAACGGGAAATGGTTCGTGGCGAACACATGCAACGTACCACTTTGCAACGCGTGATCGGTCAGCGTGCCGGTGAGATCAATACTGGTGATCGTGGACACCGCAAGGTCGGCGGCGGCAAGCCGCAATGGAATTTCCACTTCCAGGTCGGCGGACAGGGTGCTTTCGTAATAGAAAAAATCGTTCCCGTTGCTTACATCACCCAATGGGTCTATGGTGACATCCAGGTCATAGGCAATGCCTGAGGGCAGGTTCTCGATGAAGGGAATGATATTGCTGTTCCCAGCATTGATCAAGTAGTTGTTCTGCGCAGACTGGAAAGAGGATCCGAGGTCCAAAGCGCGATCCAGGTTGATCGGGCCCGAGGTGATCGGATGCACCAGGTCCACTGTGGTTGAGGTGTTCGTATTCACGGACCGGAGGTAGTTGATGTGCGCGCGTGCATCAACACCCAACCCATTGCGCACTTTCAGCCTAGCGGTGGCATCTTCCAAGGCCAGCATGCCACTGATGTTCTCGAAAAGGTCGAGTTGGGTGGTGTCCGGATCGATAGCGATCTCGCGCATTCCGAAATACCCACGTGCATAGGCAGGCACGATCCCATTGTATCGTACGATCGCTTCAAGACTATCGGCCTGTCCCATTTGCACAGTTGGGCCGTTGGTATCCGTAGTGAACGTAAGGTCGGTCGTCAAGGTGTTCACGTCATTGAAGCCGGGACCGCGCAGATCGAACACATATCCGTCCAGTGGCCGAATTTCAATAAAACTGGAAGGTGCGGCACTACTGCCTGGGGGGACCACTACCTGCAAAACGAGAGGTGAGCCGCCCAAGGTGGCTCCCGGAAGACCAAAATCTCCGAGAACATTCGTTGGTAGGCGGTTCACCATTTCCAATTTCAGCGTCCCGGATCGGACGCGCAACTCGCGCAATTCGAGCTGGTCAAGGTCGAATCTCGTCACATCGTCCGTGTTCGAGAAATTTGTTCCTGGGAAAAGATTGAGCATGAACGGAGGAGGGACATCCGGGAAATAGGAATACCGGAAACTGGTATCCGGTGCTTGGAGGATCGTATCGAGCTTCAGAGCGAACAACTGGGAGTTGTACACGAGGGATACATTTCCAGACGCGTCAGCAGTGAGCAGTGAATCCGGAACCAGATCGGCAATGGTCAGCGTAGTGCGTATCAATGGAACAGCTACGTCAATATCCCATTTTGGCCCTGAAGGCTCTTTTTTGCACGCCGTGAAGACGAATAGGAGGCCGATCGAAAGGGAGGCAACCGATGCGAGCGAGCTGCGTTCTAACATAGGCAGGCAATGTAGATCGACGGAACGTACCACAGGGTATTGGACGTCCGGATCGCTACTTTCGCTGCACAGTTCGG
>JANNYL010000244.1:0-3408 GCA_031410075.1 Flavobacteriales bacterium | reverse complement strand
CCACACACGTTCGAAGTTGCTCGCCATTGTGGCCAATGAACGCGGGGCTGAAGAGGCTTGTTCGCACATGGAGATCGACCAGGTAGGGTACCCTTTCTCCATCTCCGAGACGTTCCAAATGCGCAATACCAACACAACCATCGCTGGTTCGTTCGATCGGGTGCAACGGATCGCTGAGCTGTGCGCGAAGAGCAACAAAGAGCTGGTGATGTACATCAGCATGGCCTTTGGAAATCCGTATGGTGATCCCTGGAGCCCAGAGTTGGTGTTGCTATGGGCCGAGCGACTGGCTGACGGTCTGAACGTTCGCACAATTGCCCTTGCCGATACCGTTGGCAACGCTCATGCGGTTCACATGGATGCGTTGTTCCGGACGATCATACCAACTTTTCCGGAGATCACGTTCGGCGCGCATTTGCACGCCCGCGCTGATGGTCTCAATGAGAAGATGATCGCTGCACTGGAGGGTGGGTGCCGCCGGTTCGATACCGCTATTCGCGGATACGGTGGTTGCCCGATGGCGGAAGATGATCTCGTTGGGAACGCCGATACCGAAGCTGTCGTGCGATGCCTGGACCTGTTCGGGTTTCCGCATGGGCTCGATATGCAGGAATTGAAGCGCTGTGTTGAGATCTCAAGCAGGGTGTTTCCGGGGTGACCTGATCACGCGCAGTTCAATTCGATCACCGTTATTTCAGGAGGCATGCCTACGCGCCCCGGAAAACCGATGAATCCGAAGCCGCGGTTCACGTAGAGGTTCATTCCATCGTGTTCATACAGGCCGGCCCAGTGCTTGTAGATCCATTGCGCCGGGCTGTAGGTCTGGCCAGCGATGGTGATCCCGAATTGTGCGCCGTGCGTATGTCCGCTCAACGTAAGATCGATCCGCTCCTCCCAAACCTGTGCTTCCCAGTGACTGGGATCGTGGCTCATCAACAAGCGGAACTGTGACTTGTCACTGCCAGCAACCGCCTTTTTCAGATCACCGTATTGTTGAAAACGACTTCCCCAATTCTGCACGCCGATCATGGTGAATTGTTCCCCGTCCTTTTCGATCGACAAGTGTTCATCCAACATCAGCCGGAAACCCAGCGTTCGGTGGTGCCCCTTCAGGCGTTCCAAATTCGCCCGTTTCGCCCCGGCGTCAGGCCAACTGGCATAATCGCTATAATCGTGGTTGCCGAGGATGGAGTATTTACCCAGTCGTGCGTTCAATCCTTTCAGTGCGTCCAGCCACGGTTCGGCTTCTTCGCTGTAATCATTGACCAGGTCGCCGGTGAAGAGAATGAGGTCCGGATCCTGCTCATTGATCAGGTCGATACCTCGCTGCACAATGTCGCTGCTGACCGGAAAACTGCCCAGGTGCATATCGCTGATCTGCACGATCCGAAGCCCGTTGAAACTCCTCGGCAGCTTTGATGAACTGATGATCTCGCGCTGAACGTGGAAGTTCCGTCGACCCTTGGTGATCCCGTAAAGCACGGCTCCGAAAGGGATCGCGGCTAACGCGAGACCTACTTGGGAAACGAACCGAAGCCGACTGATCTTGTCGTTTTCCTCGCCACCTCCGGGAGCCATGCGACACCATAGCCAACGTAATCCCTGCAGCACGTCCTCAATGCCGTGAAAAACAACCACCACCAGCTTGGGTAATAGGAAGAGCATGAACAGCGCCGCCAGTGAGAACACGAACGAATAGTTACGATTCGCCCGCAGCTCCTGAATGCTGATACTCACCCACACCAGCAAGGCGAACATGCCAATGCTCTCGGCCCAGTACACCCAGCGTACCCAGCGTCGGGTTAGCACGGATGAGTTCCCCAAGGCAGTGCTGATCCCCTTCCAGGCATACAGGTCGATGATCACCAAAAAGCCGAGGAAGAGAGCGAAGCCGAACAATGCGCGGGAGGTCATGGGGCAAAGGTGAGGGTAGAAGCTCCTGAATCTTGTTGGACCCGCATCGTTATTGTTTCCTCCAATTCAAGACCCAGGAATCGCTAAGCGTGCATTCTGGCGCTGGTAAAACTCACTCCAGGCATTCCCGCATTCAAACCTCTTGACCAGGATGAATCCCAAATTCTCCCGTTGCTTGTATTCTGCGCCAGGTGTGGTGTTCGTGAATATCGCAAAAGTCGTCGATGCGGTAATAGAAAGACTGACAGAGCTGAATCGCTCTGATGTTGAACGATATCCAGCTTCCGGGTCGTTCAAATAAACCTGCTCCATAAAAGACGTGTAGATCGGTTCTTTGTACAAACCATGTGTTTCGCAGAATCCGATGACCTGTTTCTCAACTGAGATCGCATCTGTATAACTCAGCGTGGTATCCCTGATCAACTCATGCCTTCCGACGCTGAAAAGAAGACTACAAAAGACGAGACCGGCAAAAACCGGGAAAAGCAGACGATGATGGTCTTTGAGCACTGTCTCCATGATCAACATGATCCCGAGGGCTACGAAGGGGATCAAACAGACCAGATACCTGTCGGTAAAAAAATTCAACGCCGAGAAGCCAAGGAAACCGACGGTAAAAATGAATGCGATCGACGCAACCTCAGCAATATTCTTGGTTCGCTCTCGCAGGGATCGAAAGAAGAACCAGAAGATAATAGCGATACAGATCAGGATCGCCGGTACCGTCCAGGGCAATGGAAATTCCCACTTGCCAAAAAGGATCTTTCCAATGGAAAAATACAATGCGATCACGAGCAGAGACAACCAACGATTCCACCATCGCCATGCAACAGGTGCCAGAAAAGCGAAGGCATATGTAGCTATCACTTGCCCTTGTTGCTCGAAAATGTCGACATAGCCAAGCTTGATCTTGTAGATAACGTCAAGTGGATCCCATGTGATCATGTCCACATGGGCCGGGTAAAAAAACCAACCCAACGCGACCTTCTGGTAAACGAAATAGAACGAAGCGATCAGGACAGGTATAGGGATAATGAACAACCAGCGCCCCTCCAAAGAGCCCGGCTGTACCACGCCCCGATCCAGGAAGCAATAGACCTGCCAGCATAGCAAGGAAAGTATAAGTACGATCGCGGACTCTTTCGTCAATAAGGCGCAAACTGCCGCGATGACAAAGAGAAATGGCTTTCGTGCGGAATAGAAATAGACGCTCAGTACGCAAAAAAAGGCCAGCATTACTTCGGGTAACAAGATGCCACTTTGTGCAAGGAACATTTCGTTTGCCGCTATCATGAGCACCGCTCCTATTCCAACTTGCTTTGTTCCTAGTCGCGCAGCTAACAGGTAGGAAACGATCAACAAGCCGACGGAGACCCCCAACGCGAACGCGTGAAGACTTGTCCTTGAAGACCCGAAAACGTTGATCCAGATGCTACAGAGGAAGTGGAATAAAAGCGGGTGGCCTCTGGTCAGGTCTGGTGTGATCGTATCGGG
>JANNYL010000243.1:0-5084 GCA_031410075.1 Flavobacteriales bacterium | reverse complement strand
ACCCGTGAGATCCTGGAGAAAGGCTCAACCAAATATGCCTTTTTGCCCAAGGCCCGGTTGCTTTTGTTCTCCCTGATGTGCCAGGCCCTGTTGAACGAATCCAGTATTGAGAAACTCGCTGAGGAGCATGGCCGGGACATGGTGATCAGCGCGGACTTCGCCAAGGTTTTGTACAATTTGGCCAGTACCAAGTGCCGCCCCATCCTGAGTGAATTGATCGCCCTGCCGCAATACGCGGACAAGGTGGCACTGGAACGCTACGACTTCCTTCGGACCCACGCTGCGTTCAAGCATGCCATGAAGATCGCTGAAGCCCGTTATGACTGGGGCATCAAGCGGCTTCGGTGAGCAATAACACAGCCCAATAACAAGCTCGAAGGAGCCGGTCATGAAAGACCAGCCCTTGAAGGGAACTTGTGCTCGTGGTTTCGCGTACCAACGCAGGCGCGATCCATATGCTTTCCCACGTCCCCTTGTTGCGAGGCCCAAAGACCACTGCACGAAAAGTGCTATTAGTGGTCTACGGGACCATGCTTTTGCTCAGTGTGGCGCTGATCACTTGGATCCATACAGGGCAACTCAAAACACTGAAGTCACAGGCATTCGCGCGAATGGGTGGTGTGACCGGAACGCTCAGTGCCCAGTTGGATGGCGGTCGCGTACAGCGTTTGCTTACCAAGTACGATTCGCAAGGCATGCTCATCAATAACACGCAGGACGCGTGGTATTACATTTTGCATGAAACTCTTCGCAAGTCCGCAGAGGCCAATGGATTTGAAGAACCCCTGTACGTGCTTGGCTATGATCGCGCAAAGTCCGAATTACAGTTCGTGGTCACCTCGGAAGCCGCTCCGGTTCTCAGAAAACCGTTCAGCGACCCGGCTTCTTCAGCTATTATCGACTACTTGAAAGCCGATCGAATTGACGCCCAGCGAGGCGTTTGGGGAAATGACATCGTCTCGTTCGATGCTGTGCGTAACGAACGGGGGGCGATCACGGGAGTGGTTTACACGCGAGTACCCCTGAATGTCCTGGTCAACGCTGCGAATGCGAAATTGTGGCGCAACATCGGGGTAGCTGCGGTTGTTTTCCTGATCGTCGGATTCTTCTTGTTCCGCAGTATCGGTAGTATGGTGCAGCGCGAAGAAGATGCCAGGAACCATTGGCAGCAGCGGCATGAAGGTATTTCGGACAGCATCGCATACGCTGGCAAGATCCAAGATGCATTGATACCCCGGGCCGAACGATACCGTGAGATGTTCAGCGATCATTTCGTCCTGAACAAACCCAAGGACGTGGTGAGCGGCGATTTCCATTGGTATCATCGGATCAGCGAGAATGAATGTTTGGTGGCCGCTGCTGATTGCACCGGACATGGGTTGCCCGGAGCCATGATGGCTGCGATCGGCTGTTCGCTGTTGAACGAACTTGTAGTGCAGCATCCGCACAAGGACCCTGCGGAGCTGTTGGCGTTGCTGAACGAACGCATGGTACAAGCCCTTAACCAGAACGGCCAACGCATAGGCGCCGGAGATGGAATGGATGTGGCCTTGTGCCGCGTGGATCGAACGCAGCGTGAGGTGCTTTTCGCTGGTGCGTTCCGGCCACTTTACTGGATGCACGACGGCCAGCTCACCGTGATCAATGGCGACCGAAAGCCCATTGGCGGTTCACAACATGATCCCAAGCGGAAGTTTGCCGTACACCGAGTGGCCTATCACCCGGGTGATCGCCTCTATCTCTTCAGCGATGGATATGTGGACCAGTTCGGAGGACCGGACCGTAAGAAATTCATGAGCGCCCGTTTCAATGACATGTTGGTTGCCAACCATCATCTGCCCATGGCTAAGCAAGCGGAGGTGCTTGAGCGTGCTTTCCTTGATTGGAAAGGTGCCAATGAACAAGTGGATGACATCTGCGTGCTAGGGCTCGTGGTTTGATCATCACTCCCTGGAGATGATGCATTCTGTCTTATAGCATCGATCAAGACGGCGGTCCGTTCCACCAGAATACCCCGTTGCACTCGTTCATAATGACTATTCCCCTGAGGAAATAAGCGATGGGAACAGTTGACTTGGGCGCTTTCCAGCAACTCCGCTCCCTCTATCTTCGCGGTCGGCCCACAAATGAGGGTCGCTCCAGTTCTCATGAGTACGAAAGTCGAATTGATCGCGCGTCTTGAAGCATTGCTCCAGCACCCTGATGTTGAGCAAGTGCATGAACAAGTGGACGCGCTGAAAGAATCATACGAAGCGCTTGTGGCGGCCGAACAGCACCAAGCACCTGCCGAAGTTGCGGTGAACGCGGAGGCGGAGGCGGATGTCGAAAGTGCGTTGATCCCGGAAATGCCTTCGCAGCCGATCGAAAGCGCAACACTTCTGGATGAGGACGACAAGAAATTCAAGCAACTGCTCGATGCCTTCAATACGAAGGTGAACGACATTCGGCGCCAGCAGCAAAAGCAGGAAAATGACAACCTGGCTGCGAAGACCGCTATCATGGATGAGTTGAAGGCCATGATCGCCAGTGAGGAGAACATCGGAAACGCCTTCCAACGATTCACCGAACTGGGTGAAAAATGGAAAACGATCGGCCCTGTTCCTCAACAGACCTATCGCGAGTTACAGCGCGATTACAGCCATCTGCGCGACGAGTTCTTCTACCACATCCGCATATACAAGGAACTGCGTGATCACGACCTGAAGAAGAACACGGCTCTGAAGCAGGCACTCATCTCCGATATGGAAGCTGTACAGCGTGTGGAAAGTGTGAAAGAAGCCGAAGCACTGGTCAAGGACTATCAGGAGAAGTGGCACCAGATAGGTGCAGTGGACAAGGACCAATGGGAAACCATTCGTGATGGTTTTTGGAACGCTACCCGCGTGGTATACGATCGGATCAACGAGTACTACCGTGCCCGGCGTGCAGAACATGATGCCAATTTGATGGCCAAACAGGCGCTCATCGAAAAGGTGTTCGCCTTGAACATGGAGGCGGATGGCAAGAACGCCAAGGACTGGAAAGCCCTCACGGATCGGATCATGGAGATCCAAAGAGCATGGAAGAGCGTAGGCTTCGCCACGAAAAAGGACAACGAGCGTATTTGGAAGGAATTCCGGAACGCTTGCAACGTCTTCTTCGAGAGGAAGAACGACTTCTTCGTGGCCATGAAGAGCCAGTTCAAAGGCGCCTTCGATAAGAAACAAGCGCTCCTGCAAGAAGCGATCAGGTTGAAGGACAGCACCGAATGGCGCAATACCGCTGACAAACTGAAGGAACTTCAGGCCCAGTGGAAGGTTGCTGGTAGCGCTGGCCCTAGGGATGAGAACAAACTCTGGAACAAGTTCCGTGAATCGTGCGATGCCTTTTTCCAGAACCGCAAGAACCACTTTGATGCGTTGGATGCGGAACAA
This sequence comes from Flavobacteriales bacterium, assembly GCA_031410075.1. Lineage (GTDB taxonomy): Bacteria > Bacteroidota > Bacteroidia > Flavobacteriales_F > PHOS-HE28 > PHOS-HE28. The sequence continues at coordinate 1,671 of JANNYL010000243.1, read as the reverse complement.
GCCGTGCACGTGCAAGAGAAGGAGCAGTTGCTGAACGAGTTGGAAACCTTCACGCATTTGCCTGATCGCGGGGCTACCCTGGACAACCTCAAGGCTTTCAGCACGCGCTGGATGAACAGTGGCCGGGTAAGTCCCAAAATGTTCGATGCCTTCGGCGCTCGATATCGGGCTGCGATGGATAAACAATACGCCAACCTGCGTTTGAACGAGGAGGAACGCCGCCGCATGGCCTTTGTGGGCCGTGTGGACGACCTGAAGTCAGCAGCCGACCCGAAATTCCAGATGGAAAAGGAAGGCAAGTTCATCAAGCGTAAGATCGAAGAAGTGGAAACCGAGATGAAGCAAATGGAAGGCAATATGGCCATGTTCAACTTCAAGAGCGCCAGTGGCGAGGCGATGAAAAAGGATATGGAAAAGAAGATCGAGCGCGCACGACAGGATGTACAGCGTATGAAAGCCCAGCACAAGCAATTGATGCAGGAAATGCGCGCACCCGTTCCAGTTCCCGCACCTGTTCCACCGCCAGTCGCGACCATTGCCGAAGAAACCGCTGAGATACAGGTGACTGAAGTAGCACCGACTTCCGAAGAGCAACCTGGCAGTCACGAAGGTTGAACCCATGCTCCCTGCGCACTTGAGCGTGAGCTTGGAAGTTCCTGTTGCCTGGGGTGAACAAGATCTTTTCGGTCACGTGAACAACATCGTGTACTTCCGGTATTTCGAGAGTGCGCGAATGCATTTCCTCGATCGGATCGGAGTACTCCGTTCCCACCAGGAACTCAGCCAAGGTGTTATCCTCGCCAGTACGACATGCAATTTTGAAAAGCCTGTTACATGGCCCCAACTTCTCACTATCCGCACAGGGTGCAGCAAGGTGGGCAATACAAGTTTCACGATGGAGTATGTGATAACGGATGAGGAGGGCGGGATCGTAGCCACTGGCACTAGTGTGCAAGTGATGTACGACTACAGCAGGGCCTGTAAAATGCGGGTCACAGAAGAGGTTCGTATGGCCATTGACAAACTCCAACTATCGTGAAGATGCGTGTATTGGATTATTCACTTGTTCCGGCGCTGCTCTTCGTTGGTTGTAGCAACACACCGCCCGAAACCACCCCGGTAGACATAGCGCCACCCGAGGTGTCCATTGAATTGGATCCACTCGCCGATTTCCGCCAGCTTACAGGAGCCTGGACGGACAGCACCACATCAGAGCGTTTCCAAAGCTTCGAACGATGGACCGTGCAGGGCGATTCCCTGCTCACCGGTTTCGGTTATGCCATGGCCAACGGGGATACGGTGTTCATCGAAGACCTGAAACTGGAATTCACCCAGGGCCACGTGGTTTATTCGGCCCGGATCGATTCGCAGAACAACGGATCGTGGGTGCCTTTCACAGCCCAACCTTCCGGACCTGATTCGCTCGTGTTCGAGAACCCGAGCCACGATTTCCCACAGTGTATCACCTACGTGAAGGATAGCTCTGGTGCATGGAATGTGGCCGTAACCGGTAATGAGAATGGCTCCGAGCGGATCGAACGATTCCGTTTTCGAAAGGAAAAATGACCAACTGGATGTGACCTCGATCTACCTTCAGAGTCTCACGTTTCTCAAAACCAAACCAACACCACCACAAACATGGGAATGCTAAAAGAGTTCAAGGAGTTCGCG
>JANNYL010000242.1:0-7346 GCA_031410075.1 Flavobacteriales bacterium | reverse complement strand
GGCGCACAGACCGAACGTAGCCGCAACAACTTCAAGATCGGCCCTCCCGGTAGCATGCCGCGCGAGATCGTTCATGCCTTCGCCTATCTGAAGAAGGCCGCCGCGCTCACGAATTTGGAGCTGGGTAAACTGTCACAGGACAAGTGTGATCTGATCGGCAAGGTGTGCGATGAAATACTCACCGGCGCGCTGGATGACCAGTTCCCGCTGGTGATCTGGCAAACCGGCAGCGGCACCCAGAGCAACATGAACGTGAACGAAGTGGTGGCGTATCGCGGCCATGTTCTGCAAGGCGGCAAACTCTCGGACGAGCAGAAAGTGCTCAACCCGAACGACGATGTGAACAAGAGCCAGAGCAGCAATGACACGTACCCCACGGCCATGCACATCGCTGCCTACAAAATGGCAGCGGAAGTCACGCTGCCGGGTGTGAAGAAGCTGCGCGACACACTCGACAAGAAAGCGAAGACGTTCTCGAGCATCGTGAAGACCGGCCGCACGCACTTTATGGACGCCACGCCGCTCACGCTCGGCCAGGAGTTCAGCGGCTACGTGCAGCAGTTGGACAATGGCATGCGTTCGGTGCACAACGCATTGGAGATGGTGCGTGAACTGGCACTCGGTGGTACGGCAGTAGGCACCGGCCTCAATGCACCCAAGGGCTACAGCGTGCTGGTCGCGAAAAAGATCGCCGAGCTGACCGGTTTGCCGTTCATCACAGCCCCGAACAAATTCGAAGCACTCGCTGCGCACGATGCGATGGTGGAACTCAGCGGCGCGCTCAAACGTCTTGCTGTCTCACTGATGAAGATCGCGAACGACATCCGCATAATGAGTAGCGGCCCGCGCAGCGGCATCGGCGAATTGATCATCCCGGACAACGAACCGGGTTCATCCATCATGCCCGGCAAGGTGAACCCCACGCAGCCAGAAGCGCTTACGATGGTTTGCGCACAGGTGATCGGTAACGATGTGGCGGTGAGCATCGGTGGCATGCAGGGCCACTTCGAGTTGAACGTCTTCAAGCCGCTGATCGCCGCGAACGTGTTGCAGAGCGCACGCCTGCTGGGTGATGCGTGTGTGAGCTTCAACGACAAGTGTGCGGAAGGCATCGAGCCGAACAACGAAGTGATCAAGCGCCATTTGGAGAATTCGCTGATGCTCGTGACCAGTCTCAATCCACACATCGGCTACTACAAGGCTGCGGAGATCGCCAAGAAGGCGCACAAGGAAGGCACCACGTTGAAGGCCGCTGCGCTCACGCTCGGTTACGTGACCTCCGAGGATTTCGACACGTGGGTGGATCCGAGCAAGATGTGTTCGGAAGGCTGATCGATCTATTCGTCAGCGTACTATTGCACCGTCTTGTAACGGGGTGCCTTGACGAAAGTCGGGGCTGAGATCATACCCAATGAACCTGGGCGGGTAATGCTGCCAAGGGAAATGGATCACACGTGTGATCTCCTCCGTACAGACCTTGAACACGGAGGCAATGAGCGATAGAACGGTTTCTTTATTTGGTGCGCTGCTTTTTGCGGCGTCGGCAAATTCGCAAGTGTCATTGAAGGGGTCGGTTCTCGATGAGAACGGGCAGGGTCTACCGTTCGCAAGCATTCGAGTTGGTGATCCTGGAATTGCCACACAGGCCGATGCTGAAGGAGCGTTCACGATCACGGGATTGAAGCCCGGAGCAGTTCGATTTCGCATGGCGCTGATGGGCTATATAGCCCTGGACACGAGCGTGATCACGGGCGAAGCGTTGGTTGTTTTGCGGCCGCGCGCTCAACAGCTCTTGTTGCGCGATGTGGAAGTGAGCGCCCTGCGTGTTGGCGATCGTGCACCGTTCCCGAAGAGCACACTATCCAAGGAGGATATCGCGATCCGGAACACAGGCGTGGACTTGCCCTATTTGCTCGAGTTGCAGCCGAACGTGGTGAGTACTAGTGATGGTGGCACCGGCATTGGCTACACATCCATGCGTGTGCGCGGAACCGATGCCACGCGAACCAATATCACGGTGAACGGCGTGCCATTCAACGATGCGGAAAGTCAAGGCGCCTTCCTTGTGAACATGCCCGATCTCGCAACCAGCGCGGAGGATATCGAAGTGCAGCGGGGAGTGGGCACGAGCACGAACGGTCCAGCTGCGTTCGGCGCAACGGTGAATGTGCGCACCACTTCAGTTCGCCACGAAGCGTGGGGCCAACTGGCTGTATCTGGTGGCTCGTTCAACACCAAGCGATTTTCTGCGAGTGCCGGCACGGGCCTTATCAATTCCGGCTCGAAAGCTGGGCCGGCAAGTTTCAGTCTCGACGTGCGTTTGTCCTCGATCACTAGCGACGGGTACATCGATCGGGCTACATCGGACCTTAAGAGCTACTTCCTTCAAGCTGCTTGGGTTGGAGCGAAACGCTCGCTGCGTTTCATCACGTTCACCGGAAAGGAGATCACCTATCAAGCATGGAACGGCGTGCCGCGCGATGTGATAGACACGAACCGCACGTGGAACGAATACACCTACGACAACCAAGTGGACAACTATGAGCAGTCCCACTATCAACTATTGTTCGATCAAAAACTCGGTGCGAACACCACGCTGAACATCACGCTGTTCCGGGTGGATGGTGCAGGTTACTACGAACAGTTCCGAACGGATGACGATCTCGCGGGCTACAACATTGCTCCGGTCGTTTTCGGAAACGACACGATCACCACGAGCAATATCGTTCGGCGGCGTTGGTTGGACAACACTTTGCTCGGGGGCAACGTGGCAGCGGATATCAAACTCGGTAAGCACCGCTTGGTTTTAGGAGGCAGCTTCAGTGACTATCGTGGTGATCATTTCGGTGAAGTGATCTGGGCGCAGTGGGCGGGCACTAGCAACATCGGCGATCGTTACTATGACAATCGCGCAACGAAGACGGATGGCAATGTCTACGGCAAACTCACCTATGCTTTGGATCCCCGTGTTGACTTGTTCGGTGATGTGCAAATGCGGCGTGTGACGCATGAGTTCCTCGGATATGATGACGACTTCGCGAACATCGCGCAATCCGTGAGCTACACGTTTTTCAATCCGAAAGCGGGAGTGGTTTGGCGGCTGCACGAAGGCGGAAAGGCATACGCGAGCGTGGCCATTGCCAACCGGGAACCCAACCGCGATGACCTAACGGAAACAACACCACTAAGTCGACCACGCGGTGAGCGCTTGACCGACTACGAGCTTGGCTACGAGCGGCGCACGGGCCGCTATTCGTTCAGTGCGAACGGGTACTTTATGGACTATGTGGATCAACTCGTGAACACCGGCGAGCTCAACGATGTAGGCGCTGCACTACGCAACAATGTGGCGAGTAGCTACCGCGCGGGCCTGGAGCTTTCAAGTGCGATCAGGATCACTGATCGGTTAATGTGGAATGCGAACGCTGCGTTCAGTCGCAACCGGGTGCGCTCCTTCACGGAGTACGTGGATAACTGGGACACGGGTACCCAACAGGCCGCTGAACTCGGCGAGACCGATATTGCTTTTTCACCGGCGGTGGTAGTTGGTAGCGAATTGGGTTTCCGTTTTTGGAAGAGCCCGGCCAAAGGCCATGCGGACATTACACTAATGAGCAAATACGTCGGCGAACAGTTCCTGGACAATACATCCAACAGTGATCGAAAGCTGGATGCATACGTCACACAGGACGTGCGGTTCAACATATCGATGACCGGCTGCAAGGGAGTTCGGTCGATCGACCTCAACCTTACCGTTCGCAACGTGCTCAGCGAATTGTATGAGAGCAATGGCTGGGTGTACAGCTATTTCTCGGAAGGTCGCAGAGAGGCACTGGTGGGTTTGTTCCCTCAGGCGCCGATCAACGTATTGGCTGGTATATTAGCGACTTTCTGATCGGTTGGAGCGTAACAAAAGATACCCCCTTCAGGGTATTGCGGATGATGTGGGTGCCTGTTTCCTTTGTGCCGTCAAAAAACATAATCCATGAAATTCATCACTACCCTTTGCCTGCTATCGGCGCTTTTGGCCACGCCGATCTCGTACGCCCAACTGAACAGTTTCGATTCCCGGATCGATAGCTATGTCGGCTTGCGCTATGCATGCGATGGAAGCGTGCAACCCGTGCTGCGCATACAGAACGTGGGCGGTGAAACCATGACGAGTTGCGATATCGACATACTGAAGAACGGAGTTACCAATAGCACATTCAATTGGATCCTTGCATCACCGGCGGCCACTGGTCAATTCAAACAACCGGCCCTGCCTGTGGTAAGCGGTGTGCTACCCGGCGATGTGTTGGAGTTCCACATTCTTACAGTGAACGGCCAACCCGATGAAGGGCCGCTGGAAAATATTTTGCAAGTGCCGATGACCGACGAAAAAGGAACGGCCGATAGTTACCGCGTGCAAGTGAAAGTGCTTACCGATAACAACCCGGGCGAAACAAGTTGGAAGATCAAGAACGCCTTGGGTGCAACGGTGGCGCAAAGTCCGGTGTACACCTTGGCGGACGATCTGAAAACCACGGAACTAACGTTATCGGCCACTCAGTGCTACAATTTCGAAGTGTATGATAGTGCGGGCGATGGCTTCGGCGAGTCGCGCCAATTGGGTTATGCGAAAGTGTACAGCGTTGGGAACGAGGTGGCGGGCGCGAGCGGGAACTTCGAGGCGTTGTACCGCAAAGGCGTGCAGACCGGAGCGGCGAACGGCTGTATGCCCGCACAACTCACCAGCGTTGCTGATCCCTTGGCATCGTGCGGTGCCACAGGTCTTCGGCTGAATGGCACCAACACCATTTACGCAACCGAAGTACCGAGCGCGAATCGATATCAATTCAAATTCACCAATGTGCCCGGCCAACCAGCTTATACGCGCAGCATAGTTATGCCTACACGTTCACTCTTGCTTACCACTTGGAGCACATTGCCTTTGAAGCGTAACCGCACCTACAACGTGCAAGTGCGTTCGAGTTTTGATGGTGGCGTAACGTATTGTGCGTTTGGAGCAAGCTGCACCATTGGCATCAGTAACACACCGAGTGCACAACCGCGTTCGTTCGAGACTGAAGTTGGCGAATTGCAAGAGCCCGTCTTCACTGTGTTCCCCAACCCAACTGCGGATGGCCAGTTCAGTTTGTTGGCCCAAGGGATCGATGCCGAAGAGCCGATAACCACCGAAGTATTCGACCTGTTGGGAATGCGCGTTGCGAATTCGGTAATGCTACCAAGTGTTGAAGGGATCGCACTTCCCGTGGTGCTCGACAAGCCATTGGCGAGCGGGCTTTATGTGGTGCGCATCACGGTTGGCGAAAGCACAACAACCGAACGGTTGGTGGTACGTTGATCACACCCGTTCCACGAAATACATTTCCAATTCGCCTTTGCCTTTTGCCTGCACAAGGCCGCGCGATTCGAAACGCAATCCAGGTGTATCCTTTACCAAAGCGAAGGTGCTGGAGCTAATGTTCACACGTCCGGGTTCACCGCTGCTTTCCATGCGAGCAGCGGTGTTCACCGTATCGCCCCAGATATCGTAAGCGAATTTTTTCACGCCTACGATACCGGCGATCACTGGGCCTGTGTGCAAGCCCACGCGCATCTCGAAGGCGGGCATTCCGACGGTTGTGCGATCGATATATCGCTGTGCGATGAAGTCGCGCATGTCCAATGCGGCAAGCACGATGTCGGTGGCCGAAGACGCGTTCGGATCGGGCAGGCCAGCTGCTGCCATGTAGGCATCGCCGATGGTCTTGATCTTTTCCACGTGGTATTTCTCCACAATGGCGTCGAGCCCTTTGAAGCAATGATCGATCTCGGCTACCAGTTCTTGCGCGCCAAGTTGTTCGCTCATGGAAGTAAAGCCTTTGAAGTCGGTGAACAAAACGGTCGCCGTATCGAACGCACGCGCATCGGCTTTGCCTTTGGCTTTTAGTTCAGCAGCCACTTCTTCGGGCAGAATGTTGTGCAAGAGCTCATCGCTTCGGTCTTTCTCTTTTTGCACTTCGGCGCGTGATCGGCGCATGTAGCGAAGCCGACTGAACAACGCGATCGCGAGAAGCAGCGCAGCCGCCCCACCACCAATAAGCAGGTAGCGCCGGTTGCGCTCGATCACCATTTCATTTTGGTGCGCGAGCTCACGCGAAAAGTTATCTCGCGCTTGTTCCAAACTATCGGCGATCTGCTCCTCTTTGAAGGCATGCGTAAGGTCGAGCCTCATAACCTCTTTGCTGTTGTTCACCTGGTCCAGCGAATCATCAAGTGCGATGAATTCTCGCTGGGCTGCAAAGGCTCTGCGGAAGTCACCGATCTCGGAATAGGCGTGCATGAGGCACTCGGTGCATTCCTTTCGTTGGGCAAGCACACCGAGACTATCGGCGATAGCAAGACCTGTGGTACAAGCTGCGATCGCTTCACGCAACCTGCCTTCTGACCTCAACGCTTCGCCCGTGTAATACCAATTCCGAGCGAGTGGATCTTTCGCTTGAAGCGCTTTGAAGATCGCACGGGCTTCAACGAACTGCGCGTATGCTTCGGGCATTCGTTTCGAACGACTGAACACTTGGCCGAGGTTGTTGTGCGCTTTGCCCAGATCGAGTTTGCTGCCGAGCTGTTGATACAATTCGATGGCCAATTGAAGTTCGGCAATGGCCTTTTCGCGTTCGCCCTGGTCGCTGTGCGTTGTGCCAATGCTGACCAATGCACTTGCGCGGCCTTTCGTATTTCCGAGTTCGCCGAAAAGCGCAGCGCTGCGCTCGTAATTCAGCAACGCTTTGGCCAGGTCGTTCAACCGTTTGTACGTGTTACCGATGTTGTTGTACGTGCCTGCCATTCCTTCCTTGTTGCCCAATTCTTCATCGATGCGCAGGCTTTGTTGAAGAAGGTCGAGCGCTTTGGGCTGATCACCAAGATCCTTGTACACTGTGCTCATATTGCTGAACGTATTCGCCATGCGGCCTCGGTCGTTCAGCGATTTCGCGATCACTAAGCATTGCTCGTAATGGTCCAACGCGGCGGCCAGATCGCTTTTCATTTTGAAACCTGCCGCAAGCGTTCCATGTGCTTTGAAGATCGACCGTTGCGATCCGCTTTTCAGCGCGAGGTCGAGCAGCAAACTCGCCAACACGATCCCGCTATCCGGCTTGTCGAACACAGCTTTCCAGGAAAGCGACTCCATCGCTTTCAATCGGGCACTATCGGGCAGAGTGGTTGTGTTCCAGACTTTCCAGAGCGAATCGGATTGGGCAAAAGAACCGCTGACGAAGGCGAGGGAAAGGACTGCCAGAAATGCACGCATGACCACCGCGTGAAGATAACGGGACGGCACCAGTGGCGGGAAGGCAGCG
>JANNYL010000241.1:0-12954 GCA_031410075.1 Flavobacteriales bacterium | reverse complement strand
TGGCTCTTCAAGATCGCGTCGAACAACTGCATCGACTGGATCCGCAAGCAGAAGAAGAAAATGATGAGCATCGATGCACCTATCGGTACCGATGATGGGGACGATATGCACATCGAACTGAAAGGCCACGGCCCTGATCCTGCTGACGTGGCTATCCGCAACCAGAAGAACGCGGTGATGCGCGAGGTGGTGGACAAGCTGAAGCCGCGCTACCGTCAGTTGGTGGAACTGCGCTACTACCAGGAGTACAGCTACGAGGAGATCGCGCAGGAACTGGATCTGCCGCTCGGTACAGTGAAGGCACAGTTGTTCCGTGCACGCGAATTCCTGCAAGGCCTGCTGGAAGATCGACAGGATACCATTTGAGTTCGTCCAGCATAAATGAATGATCGCTTCGCATTGCCTAGGACGTCACTGCGAGGAGGCTCCGCGACGAAGCAGTCTGTAATTCCCTGATGATCATTCTCCGATAGGCATGGAGATCCTGAACCGCTACTTCCCTGACCTGTCAGCGGAACAGCGCGATCGTTTCGCGGCGCTTGGGCCTTTGTACGCTGAATGGAACGAACGCGTGAACCTGATCTCGCGCAAGGATATCGTTCATCTGTACGAGCGCCACATTTTGCATTCACTGGGCATCGCGAAAGTGATCCACACTAGCAGGAAGTTCGACGGTCAGCCAACGATATCATGCGTTGATGTTGGCACGGGTGGCGGCTTTCCCGGCATTCCGCTCGCGATCATGTTCCCACGCTGGCGCTTCCATTTGATCGATAGCATCGGAAAGAAGATCATCGCGGTGCAAGGGATCATTGAAGGATTGGGGCTCACCAACACCACAGCGGAACAAGTACGCAGTACGGATCACAAGGGGCATTACGACCTCATCGTGAGCCGTGCGGTTACCACACTCCCGGAATTCATTCGAGATACCAAGCACCTGGTGGAGAAGGGCGCCGGGCACATGCTCTACCTCAAAGGCGGAGAGCTAGCGGATGAGATCATGCCTGTGCGAAATTCGGTTCGTGTGCACGAGCTGAACGAGTTCTTCAGTGAAGAGTTCTTCGCTACCAAGAAGGTGGTGGAGGTGGCGATGTAAAGGTCCCCGGCGCCTTCTTACGCTTCGCTCAACTGCGTTCTGCTCAGGCTGTAGTACAATCCACCCGGATCCGCGATCAGTTCATCGTGCGTGCCGCTGTCCACTACGATGCCTTTGTCCAAGACCAGTATTCCGTCCGCATTGCGCACGGTGCTGAGGCGATGCGCGATGACCAAGCTGGTACGGCCGCGCATCAATTTGTCCAAGGCATCTTGCACTAGTTTTTCGCTGGCGGTATCCAGGGCGCTGGTAGCTTCGTCCAGGATCAGGATCGCAGGGTCCTTCAAAACAGCACGCGCGATGGCGATGCGTTGGCGCTGTCCACCGCTCAGTTGTATCCCGCGTTCGCCGACAATGGTTTCATAGCCTTGCGGGAAAGTCGCGATAAACTCGAAAGCATTGGCTTTGCGCGCGGCATCCTCGATCTCCGCTTGGGTTGCGCTGGGCTTTCCGTAGGCGATGTTCTCGCGGATACTGCCCCCGAAAAGCAACACCTCCTGTGGCACAATGCTCATGCGATCACGCAGCGCGCTGAGGTCGTATTCGCTCGCCGCACGACCGTCGATCCTCAGGTGGCCTGAAACAGGATCATAGAACCGGAGGATCAGTGAGGCGATCGTGCTTTTGCCACCACCGCTCGGTCCCACCAACGCAACTCGTTCGCCGGGCTTGACGGTGAACGTCACGCCCTTCAGCACGGGCATATCGGCGCGGGTGGCGTAGTGGAAATGAACGTTGTCGAATTCGATGCTGCCGTTCAGCTTCAGGGGCGTAGTAACAGCCGCGAGCGTGATCGCTTCAGCGTTCTCTTCTTGGATATCCATCAAGCGTTCCGAAGCGCCGATCGCCTTCAACAGGCGGTTCAACAATTCAGGGATGCCACCAATGCTGGCCCCGATGAAAATGGAATACATGATGAACGTGACGAGCTGACCCGTGGTGATCTCGCCAGCAGCCATCAATCGCACACCACGCCAGATCACCAGAACGATCGCGCCGAACATGCAGAGGATGATGAACGAAACGAAAGCACCTTGCCAGCGACCTTCTTTCAGTGCCAAGTTGCGTGCACCGGTAACCGCTTTGCCATAGCGCAGCGCTTCCCAACCCTCATTGGCGAAGGCTTTCACGTTCTGGATGCCTTGCAGGGTTTCGTCCACGATCACATTCGTTTCCGCGATCTTGTCCTGGACATTCTTGCTCAATTTGGTAACGAAACGACCAAAGAACACCGCGACGATGGCCACCACAGGCACAACGGAAAGCATGGTAAGCGTGAGTTCCATACTCACCGTTGTGAGCAACACGATGCCGATGCCCACCACGATGAACTGGCGGATGAGTTCCGCGAGGTTGGTGGTGAACGCATCTTGCAGCAATGTGATATCCGAGCTGATCCGGCTGTTCAGCTCACCTACGCGCCGCTGCGCGAAAAAGATCATCGGTAGTTTCAGCAAGTGTTCGTAGGTGTCGCATCGCAAACGTGCCAGCATGTTGGCGGTGATCCAGTTGAAGATGACAATGCGGAAGAAGCCGAAGAACGCCTGGGCCACGAAGACCACGAGCAATGTCAACGCTACACGATCGATATCGCTCAGCAGGCTCCGCTGCGCGGCAGAATCACCTTTCGCCGCATCCACCAACTGGCCCAGCAGACCCGGAAAGAGCATCGACAAGCCGGTGGTGATCAGCAACAGGATCAAGCCGAAAGCGAACGTCCAACGGTGCGGCTTCAAGTAGCGGAAAATGCGAACGGCCTTGCGCAGCGTGGCTTTGTCCAGCTTGGCGCGGGGGGCGTCGTCGTATGCTTTGGTCGATCTTCTTCCGGCCATCCTTCCTTGGATAATATCACCCCTGCTCGTAGCCGGGGTCGCACAAATGTTTTCCCTGACCGCTCTGAATTGCTGATCGGCGGATCAACCGTGGATCTCCACCATCTTATCGGCGATGTGATCGAAGAGGTTCTTCAGCGGGCTCTCGACCATCATCTTGATGAACGGATTGAGATCCGCCTCGAATACCTGGAATGCGGTCGTTGTGCCGTTCGCCCCGTTCAAATGGACATCCAAGGTGAACGGGAACGGCGAACGTTCGGTGCTCTTCAACCGGACATGGCCCGGCGATGTTCCCCCATCGAGCATCAGGCCGATCGTCGCTGCACCTGCCACTTTGAAAGAGCACGACACCCCATCGCTTTTCCATTCGCTGATGCGGTCCTGCGGCAACAACTGCTGGAAGTTGTTCATGTCCTGCAGAAAGGTGTAGATGTCCAACGCTGGTCGCGCGATCTCCACGTGCTTGCTCTCGATCCTGGTCATCGTCGAATAGTCGTTGTGTATGAACTAGCTGGCTGCGCTTTCTCCCACGGTCTTGCCCCATGTGGTAGGCGAGGTGCGCCATTCGTTCAAGCTGAGCATGTCCTTGTCCGTTATATAGCTGTCGTGCATTGCCTGTTCCAACAGCGCAGTGTAATTGGACAACGATTTCAGTTTCACTTTTTCCTTCTCGAAATTCGCGATGGCCTCATCGAAGCCATAAGTGAAGATGCTCACCATGCCTTTCACTTCACAGCCTGCATCGCGCAGCGCGTGTACGGCGTTCAAGCTGCTGGTGCCGGTGCTCACGAGGTCTTCTACCACCACCACACTCCTGCCTGTGGTAAGGTCGCCTTCCACCTGGTTCTTCATTCCGTGCTCTTTCGCTGCGCTCCGAACGTAGATGAACGGAAGACCCATGTCGTGCGCCACCAACGCACCGTGCGCTATGCCACCGGTTGCCACGCCGGCGATCAGGTCCGGCCGCCCGAACTCATGGTTGATCACCTGCACGAACTGCTGGCGGATGTACGTGCGAACAGCAGGATAGGAGAGGGTCTTCCGGTTATCGCAGTAGATCGGGCTTTTCCAGCCGCTGGCCCACGTGAACGGCTTCTTGAGGCTCAATTTCACAGCTTTGATCTGCAAAAGGAATTCAGCGATCTTCAGCGCCGGATCAAGTCGGGAGTCCATGCGGCGAAAGTATGAAGTCTATATCGACGGAAGGCGATTAACGATCGTTGGAGAAGCGGATGCACGCGTTGGTTTTGAGAGATTCACGATGGAACGCGCGGGTTCGAGCAAGGCGATCGCGGCTACAGTGGCCGCTTGGCAGCAACGGCCAGATGGGTCATCGCTCGCGCTGGTGGGGGAGGATGCGGACGACGTTTGGGAAAATTTCTGCGCCAATTATCGATTTGTACAAGCTTCTGGTGGTTGTGTGACAGATGAGCACATGCGTTTGCTCGCGATACATCGGTTGGGTCTTTGGGACCTTCCCAAAGGGAAAGTGGACCCTGGAGAGGCTGTTGATCAGGCTGCTGTTCGAGAGGTGCGCGAAGAATGCGGATTGGTGAATGTGGAATTGCTCCAACGTCTTTGCGAGACTTGGCACACCTACGAGCGAAAGGGCATTCAGCACCTGAAGCGCACGGACTGGTACTTGATGAGGGCCAGTAGCAGCGAGCAATTGGTCGCACAGCACGAAGAGGACATCAGCGAAGTGCGGTGGATGGATGCTGCGGGAATTGCCGAACTCGAGCGCGGAACTTATCCGTCGCTATTGCCTGTTATCGCCGCTTGGGCGAGCGCGGTGCAACGTCGGGCCTGAGCTTATTGCGCTCGTCCGCCTCAACTTTCATACGATGAAGGATCGCGGCCATGCCATTGCTCGGCGGTGGTGCGGGTGAATACACGAGCGCGTTGTCGTTCAGCAAGAAGAACGTGGGGATACTGCGAATTCTCAGTGCGTCCATGATGGTTGGGTCATCACCGCCGAACAACCATGGCCAGCTACGCTGTGGGTGGGCCTTCACGTACTTCTCCAACTCGTTCATATCGCGATCCAGGCTGATACCCACAACGTTGAAATAAGCTCCGTATTCCTGGAAAAGTGTTTCCATCGCCACCATTTCCTGCTCACAGTAGGTACACCAGCTCGCCGTGAGAACAATGCAGGTGGCATCGTGAAGCATCGTGTCCACACGAACGGGCGTGCCTTCCGGTGATCTCAGTACCAAAGAAGGCAGCGTGCCTCCGTTCTTCATCGTTACCAGGTCCCAATGCATATTGGTTGCGATGCGCTTGTGTTCGGGTATCGCGGATGTGTTGGCCACATTGTCGATCAGCTTCAGGATCGATGCTCGATCGAAGATCTTTCCCGGATACTGGGCGTAGAGTTCCTTGATAACCACTAGTTCGCACAACGCAGGATCCTTGAGAAAATCGTTCTTGGCGAAAAGAATCTTCAGGCTATCGATCAGGGCGCCGTTGATCGCTGTCATCAGCGCAGCTTCATTGTTCCTGAACGGGTTACGCATCAGGTGCTCTTCGAAGAACGAGTTGAAGAATCGCACATACTCAGGCACGTCGTACAGCACCGGTTTGCTTTTCAGGTAGCGATCGAACAGATCACGATCATTGACGCGAGGGCCGAAGCGCAAGCCAGCAATTCCGTAATCCAGGTTCCGCCAGAACCACGGGTTTTTGACGTCCCCATAGAACGTGCGGAGTTTGCGCTCGAACGTATCCACACGGGCTGGGGTGAATTGAGGTGTGATGAACAAGGTGCCTGGCCGCTTCACACTGTCCGGCATCAGGTTGCTTCCATCCCTGCGGGCGATATCCACCGCCTGCATTCCGGCGCGCTGGTCTGTGGCGAGATCCTCGGCGAGGAACGCATCGAGTCGCTCGTTCAGGTCACCGATGAGCGCATTGATATCGAGGTGATCCAGGTTTTTGAAGATAGGATCTACCGTCGTGGTGCCGTTCAAACTGCGGGGCTTTTTCGGATCGGGCGCTGGAAAGTCGATCGTGTAGGAACCGCCGTTCAACCAGAGATCAGCGCTCACTTCGCCGATACGGATGGTCCCTTTTACCGTGCCGCTCACCTCTGCTTCGAGCAATGCGTTCCCCTTATCATCGATCCTGCTGTGCGTGAGCAATTCAGTTCGGCCCGTGAACAGGTCTGAGCACTGATAGAGCAACACGCGTTGGTCCACATACGAAGGAGCGCTCAGCTGGATATGAACGGTTACTGCATTCGCGTTCAGAACAGCCATCGCTGAAGTTCCAGCGAAGAGGAACTTGCGCCATGAACGGACAGCTTTGGAAGTGGATCCCTTCATCAGTATTTATGCGTGTACATCCGCGTTCGTCCGTGGTTCACACCACGCGCACCGCACCAGGTACGAACGCAGAAACATCCGCTTTGTTGGCGATCAGCTCGCGCACGATGGTGCTACTGATATGCGCGTGTTCAGGAAGGCTTGGGAGAAAGATCGTTTCCACACCACACAACGCACGGTTCATCAACGCGATGCTGCGTTCGTTGCCATGGTCGGTGCTGTTGCGTAAACCACGAACGATGAACTGCGCGTGCATTTTTTTGCAGAGATCGGCGGTGAGGCCTTCGTAGGTGATCACATCCACTTGTTTATGCCCTGCGAACGAAGCGTTCAACCAGGCCAGGCGTTGCTCCAAGGAGAACATGTACTTCTTGGTCGAATTCACGCCCACCGCCATAATGATCCTATCGAATAGCGGGAGCGCGCGTTCGACAATGCTCACATGGCCTATCGTAATGGGGTCGAAGGAGCCGGGGAAAACGGCAATGCGTTCGCTCATGCTATTTCCGCCGATGTCGGCGTGCTGTTTGGTAGCTCGGTTTTGGGAGAAGGTGAGGTGCCTGGGTCGGCCCCGGCCGCAGCGGAGTGGAGAGCCGGGGTCGGTTTGAAGAAACTGAAATTCACACTGCCGTATGGACGATGTCTATCGAACCACGGATCGGTTTCCATGTGCACGTTCTTCGGGTGCTCGATCACCAACAGGCCATCGGGTGCAAGAATGCCCGCGTCGCGCACCAATCCCGGCAGCAAGGCGGTGCCTTCAAGATCGAACGGGGGGTCAGCGAAAATGATGTCGTACACGCTGCGGTGGCTTTTCACGAAGGTGAACGCATCGCCTTTCACATGATGCCAATTGGTTGCTTGCAATGTGCGCGCAGCACCCTGCATATGGACAAATAGTTCGCGGTCCTGTTCAACGCTGATCACTTCTTCCGCTTCACGGCTCAGGAATTCCAACGAGATACTTCCGGTGCCAGCGAACAGATCGAGAACTCGGATCCCTTCCAACGGAACCGTGTGATGAAGAATGTTGAAGAGCCCCTCTTTCGCGAAATCAGTGGTTGGCCGAGCGCGTGTGCTCTTGGGCGGAAGGATTCGGCGCCCTTTGTATTTGCCGCCTACGATGCGCATGAATATTGTTCGAGCAAAGGCGTGGAATGGTGGAACGCAGAACCGCCCAACAAGGAAACCAGTTTATCGGTGGGCATCAGCGCGGGCAGGACGTTCGGCAGATACCGGGCCAACAGTTTCTCATCGGGCTCGGTGAGGTGTGTGCCGCTGACGAACGTGTGTGTGTCATCCGGTTTCAGGCCTGTTTGTTCCAGAGCGAAAAGTGTATAGTAGAGCACGTCTTCGGCGTTCGTAGCATGGAACGTGTTGCTCAACAACAAGCGTTGGTCATGCGCTATCGCCAGATCGAGCCGTGTTGCGGAGCGATGGAGCAGGACCGCTTTCTTCTTCGCCGAACGGGCAAGCACGCCATTCACCAGCACTGCTTGCAAGGGAAGGGAGCGCGCACTGGGGAAGCGCGCCATCAAGCGATGTTCGGCCTCTTCATCGTGCAGGTACACGCAACGCGCACCCAATGAACTGATCGGTTCATCGCGCAGCAGACCTGTGGGCAATTGACCGTGTACCATTTTCAAGTGACGCATTTCGCTGCCGGGGGCCAAAGCGCTTTCGGGGACCAACGTGCTGATCTCGGGCAATGCGGTGAAGGAAACACTAGCGGGTCGCTCTGGCAACAACGATGGCTGCGGGAGCTCTGCACCCTTGCCAGCCTGCAACGCGACGCATTGGCCGTTCAGCACATCATGTACGCACCAGGCGTTCACTTCAGGTGACAGCCACACGCTCAAATGCCACGCGCGTTCGCGAGCGGGATCGTAGGCGGTGGCAATTTGGTCGATGTTCATTCCGTGTGCAAAGAAAGCCCAAGTGCCCAACCAGTGCGATGAACGTTGACTATCCGTGTTCGCCGCTGTTTTCCTCGATGGTTCCCGGATCCGGCGCGCTACATTCCCCGGCCACGAATTGCCGCCTTTCCCGTCATGCCCCCTGCTTTCTCCTTGACCGAACGTCTGCTGAACACCCTCGGCCACGTGCCCACCGAAGGCCAGCAGAAGGCCATTGGGGCATTGGATCGCCTGCTGGCAACACCGAAAGATCGGGCAACGCTTATCCTGAAAGGCTATGCCGGAACCGGAAAAACAACGCTCGTTGGTGCATTGGTAAAAGTGTTGGCTGCGGAAAGGCGCCCTGTTGTTCTCTTGGCCCCGACCGGTCGCGCCGCCAAGGTGCTCAGTTCGTATGCCCATGCCACAGCCAGTACCATTCATCGGCGGATCTACCGTGTGAACGGAGAGGAGGAAGGCTCTTACGGAGGCATGAGTGTGGCGCACAACCGCGATGCGGATACACTTTTTGTGGTGGACGAAGCCAGTATGATCGGTGGGCGCGGTCCCGGAGTGTCATCCGGGAGGGACGGAGGGTTCGGCGATCGCGACTTATTGACGGATCTGTTCCAGCACGTGTTCAGCGCGCCGCGATGCAAGCTCCTGCTCATCGGGGATCCTGCGCAGTTGCCACCCGTTGGAAGCGATCATAGCCCAGCGCTGGAAGTGAAGGACCTGGCGGACCTCGGATTGTTGCCCGGAAGCATCGAACTCACCGATGTGGTTCGACAGGCGGAAGATTCGGGCATACTGGTGAACGCCACAGCGCTGCGTCACACGCTTGCTTCAATGCCTATCGAAGTACCCAGCGCTGATAAACCCAAAGGACCTCCGACCATTGTACCCACCTTCATCACCGGCTATCCCGATGTTGAACGCATCGACGGGAACGACCTGCAGGATGCGTTGGAACAAGCCTATGGCCAACATGGCGATGAGGAGGTCTGCCTGATCTGCCGTTCCAACAAACGCGCTTACCAGTATAGCCAGCAAGTGCGCGCGCGCATACATGGCTTCGATGATGAACTGGTAACCAACGATCGCCTGATGGTGGTGAAGAACAACTACTACTGGGCCGGTGTAAGTGGTAAGCCCGAATTGATCGCGAACGGCGAACAGATCGTGGTGAAGCGCTTGATCGGCATGGAAGAGAAATACGGATTGCGTTTCGCCGACATCACCGCCGGTTGGTGGAATGGCCAGGAAGAACGCGAGATGGACGTGAAGGTGATCGTGGACGTGCTCGCCAGCGAAGGCCCGGCCTTACCGGGTGGGCAGATGAAACTGCTCGCGCAAAGCGTGCTGGCGAACATCGTGGCGAAGACCAAGGGCGAGCGCTTCCGGCTTTTCAAGCAAGATCCGTACGCGAACGCACTGCAAGTGAAGTACGCCTATGCCGTTACGTGCCACAAAGCGCAAGGTGGCCAGTGGAAAAGCGTTTTCGTGGATCAAGGCTACGTGACCGAAGAAATGATCGACCGCGAATACGTGCGCTGGTTATACACCGCCGTTACACGCGCCAGCGAGAAATTGTACTTGCTGAATTTCCATCCGCGATTTTTCGGGGAGGGGGAGGAGTGAAGGATAGTACAGGTCAAAATTCTTCTGCCTTCCAAACCACCACCCCCTTCACCTCCACCGGGCTTGCCACACTCACCAAATGCTGCGTTCCCACATGCAGGGTTTGCACGTGATATTCTTCCGCAGCCATGGTGATAAAAGCCTCGTGTTCGATCATCATTGTATTGTGTATAGCATTCACACGCAATGCGTGCAGATCGTCCATAATGCCTACGCCACTGGCTTTCAGCACAGCTTCTTTGCGCGTCCAGAATTCCAGGAAGCGGCGCTTTCCTTCGTGCTCTGCGGCATTGATCACGTTGATCTCCGGCGCGGTGAAGTAGTGTTCGCTAACGGCTTGATGATCCACATCGCGCGCCGTGGTTTCGATGTCGGCACCGATCTCCAGCTTGTTGGCGAAGGCGATAAGGACAGCATCTTTCGTATCGCTCATATTGAAGCGCAGGTCCTTCCGTTCGAGGAACGGTTTGCCGAAAGGGCCACGAGCCATGCGCACCAACGAGGCGTCGCGCTTCAGGTACTTGCCCAACAATGATCGTAGCAAACCGTGGCCAAGGATGAAGCGCTCCCGATCCACATCAAAACGGAAACGTTCCGCACGTTCCTGTTCCACCGGATCAAGCAGCGCTTCCAGTTCAGCGAGGCGCGGTCGCAGACTATCCAAGGTGGCATACCAGAGGTGAACGGTATTTTCGGACGGCAACACAGGTATTGGCCCGAGCTCAAGAGTCGCGACGCGCGCAGGCGGGCAGTGCACGATCAACGAACGCGGGAGATGGCTCATCGCTACAAGCCTTCCACGGCCGATCGCCGAAGGCCAACCTCGATCACTTGGGCGAGTTCGCGCGCCAGGCTTTCCACGTGCGGTTCCTTCACCATGTTGTAGTGGTTGCCGGGAACTTCGTGAATTTCAACTCCGCCTTTTGCCAGTGGTGCCCAGCCCATATCCACCGGACCGCTGCTTTCGGCGGTGCGCAACAAGGTGATACGCCCGCTGTATGGTTTCACCTGGTAGCTCTTCACGGCCCTGTTGTACATATCAATGATGTACGTGTGCCGCAAACGAATTGGTAGCGCATTGCCACGATCGAAATAGAATTGAGCGATGCGTCGCACAATACCGACCTTGATCGGTTGGTGCGGTCGGGTCTCACGTTTCATTACGGCCACGTATTCTTTCGGGTCGTACGTGTCGAATAGTGCGAGCACTGGAACTTCTTCGCCGGAAGCCACCAGTTGTTGGGCAATTTCGTAAGCGATGATGCCACCGAAGGAATACCCGCTCAACAGATACGGGCCATGCGGACGTACCGTGCGGATCTCCTTGATGAAATGCGCGGCCATGTCTGTCACGGTGGTCAACCGTATGGCTTTGCCGTCATCGCCTTGGTGTGAAATACCGTAGAACGGTTGGTCGTTGCCGAGGTATTTCGGAAGGAAAATATTCGCTTCGTCGCCATGTACGCAGAACAACGGTACGCGACTGCCTTCGGGTTGTATGGGCAACAAGTGTGTCCACGTTGGCAAGGTTGTCCGGTCCTGGACCAACTCTGCCATCAGCGCTATGGTAGGTGCGAGGAAAAGATTCTTCAGGGGGATCACAGAACCCAGCCGTTGCTCGATACGGGCAAGCAGTTGTATACCTGTTAGTGAATGTCCACCGAGATCGAAGAAGTTGTCATGCACACCAATATTTTCCGCACCAAGCACATCGCCCCAAATGGATGCGAGCTGCTTTTCGACATCTGAGCGCGGTGCAACGTGTTGCGCGCGCAATACCGGCGTCATGAAGGTGGGTGCCGGTAATGCCTTGCGATCGATCTTGCCACTTTGGTTCAGCGGGAATGCGGGCAGAAGAACGAACGCCGCTGGTACCATGTGGGAGGGAAGGACCATGCGCAAATGCTCACGCACATCATCGATCAGTTCGTCTTGTGGTAAAGAGGCATCGTTCGCTATCAGGTAGGCAACAAGTTGTTTATCTCCGGGTGTATCGGTTCGGCAAACAACCACGCGGTCTTTCAATAAACCCGTGCCATCCATCGCCGCTTCGATCTCGCCGAGTTCGATCCGGAAGCCACGCAACTTCACCTGTGTATCCGCACGGCCCGCGAATTCGATCGTGCCGTCAGGTAACCAACGCGCCAGATCACCGGTGCGGTAGAGTTTTGCATTCGGGCGGTTGCTGAACGTGTCCGGCACGAAGCGTTCAGCTGTGAGTTCAGGTCGGTGCCAATATCCGAGCGCAACTCCATCCCCTCCTGCGTAAAGTTCACCGATAGTGCCGATGGGTGCGGGCCTCATCGCTTCATCCAGGATGTAAGCTTCCGTGTTCGAAACAGGCTTTCCAATAGGAACCGTGCCTGTCAATTGAGCCTCCTTGTCAACGGCATGGCAGGTAACGACCACACTGTTCTCTGTTGGGCCGTATGCGTTCACCAAAACCCCTGGACCGAGCACGCGAAGTGCTTTACGCGCATG
Source organism: Flavobacteriales bacterium (assembly GCA_031410075.1). Lineage (GTDB taxonomy): Bacteria > Bacteroidota > Bacteroidia > Flavobacteriales_F > PHOS-HE28 > PHOS-HE28. The sequence continues at coordinate 677 of JANNYL010000241.1, read as the reverse complement.
CACTGGACTCATCACATCACCACCACTGAGAATGTGCTTCAGGCCACGCAGGTCGTGCAAATGTTCATCCACCAACATGTTGAACAAGCCGGTAGGAAAGAGCACGCTTGTGACCTCATGCTTGCGCAACGTGGTCGCGACTTCCGTAAGGGTGGGTTTCGCTTGGGGTTGCAGGACCAAGCGGGCACCGTTCAACAAGGCACCCCAGATCTCGAACGTACTGGCATCGAAACAGAGATTGCCCATTTGCAGGAACGTATGCTGAGGGCCGTATGTCATATAGTTCTGGTCACGGACCAATCGCACAACACCGCGATGCGGCACTACCACCCCTTTCGGGTTTCCGGTGCTGCCGCTGGTGTACATGATGTACGCAGGGCTTTCGGCATCGTGATCAATAGCCGGGCTTGTGCTTGCTTCGAAAGGCTTATCAGCGGAGCCACCTTGGGCATTGAGCAGAATTGCGATGCTTTCACAACCTGGAAGTTCCGCGAGCAGCTGTGGTTGCGTGAGCATGAACTTCACCTGTGCATCCTGCAGCATATATCGAACGCGTTCCTCGGGATAGGATAGGTCGAAGGGCACATAGCAACCACCTGCTTTCAGGATCGCGAGCATGGCCGTTTGTGTTCCGATGCACCGTTCCAAACACAGGCCCACAGGCTCACCGTGCTTCA
>JANNYL010000240.1:0-9374 GCA_031410075.1 Flavobacteriales bacterium | reverse complement strand
CGGCATCCGCTACGTTGGCTGCACCGACAAGTGGCGAAAATCCACGGTAGCCGTTCTGCGAGAATCCCTCGGCCATGCCTTGGAAGTTGTCATCCACCAAACCACGCACTTGGGCCGTGAAGGTTTTCACTTTCCAATTGTGCAACTTGTTCAGGTAGTTCGCCAACAACGCGGATTCACTTTGTGCGATCTGTGGGGGGTTCGCGAAATCCACACGGCCCACCTGCAGCTCCACCGCACCGGGAAAATTGGTCTGATCGAATTTGCGATCACCGGGGATATTGATATTCCGGGCATCCTGAACGCCTGTTGCGGTAACCGTCGCATCGGTCCATGTACCGTTCACCTCACCATAATATCCATCTGCGCCCCACGCCCCAACGTGATCACCGTGGCCGTCAGGCGCCTGGGAACCGGAATAGGGCACCGGTACGTGACCCACGAGAAACACGGCTTTCACGTTCGTTGGGTCATTGTTGTAATCAGACACAATTATCGGCTTGATCGCATCCGGAAAAGCCGTGCGGCTCACATCATGGCGCAGCACATTCCAACCATCTCCTTCCAGATCGCCCTGCAATTGTGTGAGTTGGGTGGCAAGCACCGTGGTCATCGTATTGTCCACCAAGAGGATCAATTTTCCCCGTGCTTCCGTCATGGCGATCTCGATGCCAGCGTTGACGTAGCAATAGCCTGTCCCGAGGTTCGACGTAGTGCGCAGAATCCGGTATTCGTAATTAGTGCCGACAGTGACACTATTATCTACCCAATTGACCGCTGTATTGGGCAACGTGGCAATTGCATTGCCCCAACTCGTGCCACCCTTCAGTTTGCGCCAAACCTGGTAGCCCGTTATGTTGCTAATGCTTACGGCCCAGTTCAGTGTGATCCGTGGAGGGTTGTTCTGAACTACAGCGAACGCTTGCACGCTGCTTTCAATGCCACCCGCACGCGATAACCCTGGGATAAGCGTAAATAGGACGATCAACCATCGGTAGACCAGGGGCGTATTTCGGATCACGGCTCGAGCGAGGAAAAAGGGGCGCGAAAGTAGGCGCTTCCAGCATCCAGCCACTTGTACACTGATTAGTGTTCGCACGCGTGCGCTCGCGCCCTTGTCACATTGTTCTGGCATGTACCTTCATCGCCTTCTAGCATAAGTTGAACTTTTGGTATTTCCTCCCGTTGAACGCCTCGCCCTGTGCATGGGCCATAAGCCTTTTTTATGTCTCGGGATCGGCCGAGGCATGTGTTAACCGTTGACCTGAGCGAACGAAAACAATGAGCGAACGAGCCTCGAACGTCCTAACCTACTTCGAACGCAACCTTGCTATCGACCCGTCGGCCACTGCGCTGTTGATCGATAAAGACGGGATCAGCTATTCTGAACTTGCTCAAGGTGCTAGCCGCTTTGCTTCAGTTCTGGTGCGTAACGGGGCTGGCCCTGACACGACCGTTGGGCTCTGTTTGGAACGTTCTTCAGAATTGATCATCAGTGTTTTAGCGATACTGAAGGTTGGTGCTGCCTATGCCCCCATCGACCCCGCCTACCCCGCCGATCGCATCACCCTGATGTTGGAGGATGCCCAACCGCCCGTGGTAATCACCGACCGGGCGCATCAGCACTTGTTCAAAGGCTCCAAGGTCAAGGTCCTGCTGATCGATGAGATCGACCTCGAGAACGGTCCCCGCTTCGAGGGTGACTGCCCCGCCAAACCGGAGAACCTGGCCTACGTGCTTTTCACGAGCGGCAGCACCGGTCGGCCAAAAGGTGTGGCCATGCATCATGCACCACTGATCAACCTGATCCAGTGGCAGCTGCGCACATCGGTGTTGAAGGCGGGCGACCGCACGTTGCAGTTCGCGCCGATCAGCTTCGACGTGAGCTTCCAGGAACTGTTCACCACGTTCGCACAAGGCGGTACGCTGGTGTTGATCACCGATGAGGATCGGCTGAACAGCACACAGCTCTTGCGCAAGATCATTGCGCAGAAGATCAACCGGATCATCGTGCCTTTCGTGGCATTGCAATACCTGGCGGAAGCAGTCGAACGCACGGGTGAAGTGCCAACATCATTGAAGGAGGTCTTCACCAGCGGTGAGCAATTGAGGATCACGCCGGCGGTCGCTAACTTCTTCAAGCAACTTCCGGGTTGCCGCTTCTGCAACCAGTACGGACCGACCGAAGGCCACGTAGTGAGCGAGCTGGAATTGAAGGGTGACCCTTCGAGCTGGCCAGCGTTGCCCAACATCGGCAAGGCCATCGACAACGTGAAGCTGCTCGTGCTCGACGTGCAGATGAAGCCCGTGAAGAAGGGCGAAGAAGGCGAGCTTTACCTCGGCGGCGCGTGCGTTGCCACCGGTTACATCGGTCGCGATGACCTCACGGCCGAGCGCTTCCTCGCGGATCCGTTCGAAGCTGGCGGACGATTATACAAGACCGGCGACCGCGCGGCGGAATTACCGAACGGCGAGATCGACTACAAAGGCCGCATCGATGGCCAGGTGAAAGTGCGCGGCTATCGCATCGAGCTCGGTGAAGTGGAAGTCGCGCTGGAGAAGCATGCTTCGATCGAACAAGCCGTTGCCAACGTGCGCGAGGACCGTCCCGGCCTGAAGCGACTCATCGGCTACTACGTGGCGAAGCACGAAGTGAGCGTGAACGATCTGCGCAAGCACCTCGCTTCCCTCCTCCCCGATTACATGGTGCCTTCCGCCTTCGTGGCGGTGAAGGAATTGCCACGCACACCCAGTGGCAAGATCGATCGCAAGGCATTGCCCGCACCCGATGTGAAACGCCCCGACCTCGACGTGGCCTTCGCAGCGCCGCAAACCGGTGTGCAGAAAACGCTCGCGAACGTGTGGGCCGATCTACTGGGCATCGACCGCGTGGGCATCGACGACAACTTCTTCGACCTCGGTGGCAACTCGTTGCTGAGCATTCAATGTGTCGCGCAGCTCGAAGGCCACGGCCTGAAGTTGCCGATAGTGAAGCTCTATCAGCACCCGACGATCAAGGCGTGCGCGGCATTCTTGGAAGGTGACACTAGTGCCATCGCTCCGTCCGAAATGGCCAAGGCGCGCAAGGCAACGACTGGCGGATCCAAGAAAGGCGACATCGCCATCATCGGCATGAGTGGGCGCTTCCCGGGCGCTGCCAATGTGGAGGAGCTATGGACCAATTTGCTCGCCAAGAAGAACAGCATCAGCACCTGGACCGCTGACGAGATCGACCCGAGCGTTCCCGCTGAACTCCGTAACGACAGCGACTATGTGAAGGCCCGCGGCGTTATCACCGATGCCGACAAGTTCGACGCTGGTTTCTTCGGAGTGAACCCACGCGTGGCCGCATTGATGGATCCGCAGCAACGGGTGTTCCTTGAAACGGCGTGGGGCGCGCTGGAGGATGCCGCCTACGATCCGGCACAGTTCGCTGGCCTCATCGGCGTGTACGCCGGCATGGGCAACAACACGTACTTCACGCGCAACGTCATCGGCCATCCCGAGCTCATCGAACAGGTCGGCGACTTCGCGGTGATGACAGCGAACGAGAAGGACTACATCGCCACACGTCTCGCGTTCGAGTTCGACTTACGCGGCCCGGCGTTGAGCATCCACACCGCGTGCAGCACTTCGCTTGTCGCGATCGCACAGGCGTTCAAGGCGCTGCGCGATGGCGACTGCGATATGGCACTGGCTGGTGGCATCGCGATCACCGCACCGATCAACAGCGGTATCGTGTACAACGACGGCGGCATGTACAGTCCGGACGGCAGCACACGCACCTTCGACGCACAAGGAAAAGGCACCAGTTTCAGCGATGGTGTCGGCATCATCGTGTTGAAGCGCCTCGACGACGCCATTCGCGACAACGACCACATCTACGCAACCATCAAGGGCGCCGCGCTCAACAACGACGGCGGCGACAAGGCCAGCTTCACCGCGCCCAGCGTGCGCGGACAGGCCGAGGTGATCGCCATGGCGCAAGCCGATGCCGGCGTAACGCCCGATCAGATCACCTATGTCGAAGCACACGGTACGGCCACTCCGCTCGGTGATCCGATCGAAGTGGAGGCACTGACGCTTGCATTCGGTGGACAGATTCCGGGTCAAGCCCGGAATGACAAACAGTGGTGCGGAATCGGCTCGATCAAATCGAACATCGGTCACTTGACAGCCGCTGCAGGTGCTGCTGGCGTGATCAAGACCGCGTTGGCGCTGAAGGAAGAGAACATCCCCGCCAGCATCGGTTTCGAGAAGCCGAACCCATCGATCGATTTCGCGAACAGTCCGTTCCGGGTCGCCGCCGACAACATCGCATGGCCGCGCACCGGTACGCCACGCATCGCTGGTGTTTCCTCTTTCGGCGTGGGCGGAACGAATGCCCACGTGATCCTCGCTGAACCGCCCGTAATGGTCGCGTCCAGCGCATCGCGTAGCAAGCAACTGTTCCTCCTCAGCGCGAAGAGCAAGACCTCTCTCGATGCTATGACGGAGAACCTCCGCGCCTGGCTCGAAGCACATCCCAACGCATCGCTCGCCGATGCGGCGTTCACCTTGCAGGTCGGTCGTCGTCACTTCAAGCATCGTCGCCTGATCGTTGGTGGTAGTCACGGCGAAGTGATCGAGGCGATCGCCAACAAGGACACCAACCTGATCGGTACGCGCGAACTGCACGAAGCCGCGCCGGGCGTGGTCTTCATGTTCCCGGGCCAAGGTTCGCAGTACGTGAACATGGGCCGCGACCTGCATGCCAGTGAACCCGTCTTCGCACAGCACTTCGATCAGTGCTGCGCGTTGTTCAGCAAGGAACTCGGCGTTGACACCGGGTCGGAGCCCGGTGCAGGCCTCAAGGCCATAATCTTCCCGAAAGTCGGTGAAGAAGAGAAGGCCGCAGAACAACTGAAGCAGACCGTTTACACGCAGGCATCCTTGTTCACCATGCACTACAGCCTCGCGAAGCTGTGGATGCACTGGGGTATCACACCGGATGCGATGATGGGCCATAGCATCGGGGAGTTCGCAGCGGCTTGTCTTGCCGGTGTGTTCTCCTTGGAAGATGCCGTGAAGCTCGTCGCCAACCGCGGCCGCATGATGCAGGAACTGCCCGGTGGCAGTATGCTCAGCGTGCGCGCAGCGGAAGAAGATGTGTTGAAGCGACTGCCCGCCGGTTGCAGCATCGCCGCGAACAATGGTCCCCAACTCTGCGTGGCCAGTGGCCCGCATGAGGTGATCGCGAACCTGCAGGCGGAACTGGAGAAGGATGGCCTCTCATGCAAGTTGCTGGTGACGAGCCACGCCTTCCACAGCCCGATGATGGAAGCCATCGTCGCGCCTTACAAGAAGGTGGTGGAGGGCGTGACGTTGAACGCGCCCCGCATCCCGATCATCAGCACGGTCACGGCCGAATGGCTGAAGGATGAGGAAGCGACCTCTTCGAAATACTGGAGCGATCACCTGCGCGCCACTGTGCGTTTCGCGCAAGCGGTGAAGTTCGCTTGGGCCGATGCGGACCGTGTGATGCTGGAAGTCGGCCCACGCACGACCGCGACGACACTCGCACGCCAGCAGAGCAGCGATGCCAAGAAACAAGCTGCTGTTTCCTCGCTTACCGATTCCGCAGGCAACGGCAATGAGCTCACGCAACTGCTCAAGGCCGTCGGTGGGCTCTGGCAAAGCGGTGTGCTGATCGATCGGAACAAATTCTACGAGCGCGAAAAGCGTCATCGCATCTCGCTCCCGACCTATGCCTTCGAACGCGTTCGTCATTGGGTGGATCCTGTGTCGATGGTCGTGGCCGGTGGTCACGCCATTGCGAGCACCACTATCGAAGCACCTGTTCCGAACAGTGGCGACGCCAACCTCACACCGAAGGAGGCACTCGTCCAACAGATCAAGAACCTGCTGGAGGAAAGCTCCGGACTTGAACTCGCCGAGGCGAGCGCCGAAGAGACCTTTCTGGAGATGGGCCTCGATTCGCTCTTCCTCACGCAAGTGGCAACGTCGCTCTCGAAGAAGTTCGGCGTGAAGATCTCCTTCCGTCAGTTGAACGAGGAGGTCCCGAACCTGGATAAGCTCGCGGACTACCTGTTGGCCAAGGGCTACTCGGTTGGTGGTGCTGCGGCGCCTACAGCGGCCGGGCAACCTTCAGCGAGCAACGGCCAACCTGCGATCAACGCACTAGAAGATGCGCCTGAGCTGAAGAAGGTCTTCGGTGCTCAGGCCCGCATCAGCAAGGAGAAAGTGGACGACATGTCGCCGCAACAGCGCGCGTGGTTCGATGCCTTCGTGAAGCGCTACGTCGCGAAGACCGCCAAGAGCAAGGCCTTCACGCAAGCGAACCGGCAGAAGATGGCCGATCCGCGGGTCGTTACCGGTTTCAAACCACAGACCAAGGAACTCGTCTACCAGGTCGTGGTAGACAAGAGCTCGGGCTGCCACCTCACGGATATCGATGGCAACCACTACGTCGATATCCTCAGCGGCTTCGGCTCTTCCATGTTCGGCTATATGCCTGACTTCATTAAGGAAGCGTGCCACAAGCAATTGGACGCCAGCGTGGACATCGGCCCGATGCATCCTTTGGCGGCGGACGTCTGCAACCTGTTATGCGAACTCACCGGTGGGGAACGCTCTGCCGTGTGCAATACGGGGTCAGAGGCGGTGCTTGGCGCGATGCGCATGGCCCGCACGGTGACCGGCCGCAGCCTGATCATCTCCTTCAGTGGCAGCTACCACGGCATCAACGATGAAGTGATCATTCGCGGTAGCAAGAGCAAGAAGAGCTATCCCGGCGCACCCGGCATCATGCCGCAGGCGGTGGAGAACATGCTTGTGCTCGATTATGGCACAGCGGAAAGTCTCGAGATCATCAAGCAACGTTGCCACGAAGCAGCGGCAGTGCTTGTTGAGCCGGTGCAAAGCCGTCGGATGGAATTCCGCCCCGTGGATTTCCTGCGCGAAGTGCGCCGAATCACCAAGCAGCATGGTGCAGCGTTGATCTTCGATGAGGTGATCACCGGTTTCCGCATGCACCCGAACGGCGCCCAAGCCTTGTTCGGTATTGAAGCAGACATCGCTACTTACGGTAAGGTGATCGGTGGTGGCATGCCCATCGGCGCTATGATCGGCAAGAGCGAATGGATGGACGCGCTGGACGGTGGTCACTGGCAGTTCGGGGATGACAGCGTTCCGCCTGCTGGTGTGACGTATTTCGCCGGCACCTTCGTGCGGCATCCATTGACGATGGCTGCATCAAAAGCAGTGTTGCTCCACATGAAGGAGCACGGCCCTGCATTGCAAGAGCGCTTGAACGAAATCACCGAGGACATGGTCGCGCGTGTGAACGGTCTGTTCGACAAGTACCAGCTCCCCTATCGCTGGGTCAACTTCGGCAGCGCGTTCAAGACGAAATACGATGAGAGCGTCAACTACACCGAGCTCTTCTTCATGCTGATGCGCTACCACGGTGTGCACGTCCTGGACTTCCCGCACTTCATCACCACCGCGCATACCGATGACGATATCGAGTTCATCATCAACACCGTTGAGAAGGTGTGCCTGGAACTGCGCGAAAGCAACTTCATGCCGGAGCGTACCTATCCGATCGAGAACGTGAACAGCACCCTGAATGGCCATGCACGTAGATTGAAGGAACGTGTGATCAAAGCCAATGAACCTCCGGTACCGAGTGCCCGATTGGGGCGCACTCCGAAAGGCGATGCTGCCTGGTTCGTTCCCGATCCCAAGCGCAACGGCAAATTCCTGATGTTGGTGAACGAAGACGAGAACTGAGCGATGGAAAAATTCATCACAGAAACACGGCTTGTTCCGGTCGAATTCGATCCGTTCAACGGAGCGCCGATCGATCGCACGATACCCAGTACCGAAGCGCAGCGGGAAGTGTTCATCGCCTCTCTGATGGGGGATGAGGCCTCATGTGCGTACAACGAATCCGTATCGCTTGAATTGGATGGAGCATTGGACCGCAGCGCACTGGAAGGCGCTATTGCGAAGCTGATCCGACGGCATGAGGCGCTGCGCGGCACTATGAGCGCTGATGGCACTCGCGTGATCGTGCAGGACCGGAACGACATCCGCATCGAATGGGTGGATCTGGAAGAGTTGACAGCGGATAAGCAACACACGGAACTGGACAAGATCGCTCACCGCGACATGTCCATGCCATTCGACCTGATCAAAGGGCCTGTGTTCCGCATAAAGCTCATTCGCCTTTCAGAAGCGAAGCACATACTTCGGCTTACCGGCCACCATGTGTTGGTGGATGGCTGGAGCCTTGGTATCATCATGGCGGACATCAGCAAATTCTACAGCGGTGCATTGCTAGAAGATGCTGTACCCTTCAGCGATTTCGCACTGGCGGTGATCGATCATGCGAAGAGCGAAGACCATGTGCGCGTGGAGCAATTCTGGCTCGATCAGTTCAAAGGAGCAGTGCCGCGCCTCGATCTGCCAACAGACAGGCTGCGCCCGCAATTGAAAACCTATCGTGGTTCTCGATCGGACATTGAACTGCATCCGGATCTCACGCGAAAACTGAAAGAACTCGCCACGCGCAATGGTGCAAGTCTCGTTACCACGTTGCTTACCTCCTTCGAGCTTTTGCTTTCGCACATTACCGGTGATACGGATATTGCCGTAGGACTGCCTGCTGCCGGCCAAAGCGACTTCGGCATGAAGCAGCTTGTGGGCCATTGTGTGAACCTGCTCGCCCTGCGCAGCTACATCGATCCGAATTCCTCTTTCGCTGATCATTTGAAAGCGCGCCGTTCGGCAGTGCTCGATGCTACCGATAACCAGAAGTACACGTTCGGCACACTTGTGCGCAAACTGAACGTGCCTCGTGAACCCGGCAGGATACCGCTCGTTCCCGCTGTGTTCAATGTGGACATGAACATGGATGATGGTGTTGCCTTCTCAGGCCTCCAACATCGCTTCATCAGTAACCCGCGCCTCTACGAGAACTTCGAATTGTTCCTCAACGCTACTGGTTCCGATAAGCATCTTGTTCTGGAGTGGAGCTACAACACTGACCTTTTCGATGAGGCAACAGTGCGTGGTTGGATGAGCGATCTGCAATATCTCATAGAGAGCGCACACGCGGATCCGACCCAACATATCAGTGCGTTGTTCGCAGGTCTACAACACAAGGCCAACGAGCCAATGCCCCAAGCCGAATGGTCCGGTCAACCTTCGGCATACCCGCGTGTAGCGATGGATGTTCTGTTCGACCAGATGAGCGAACAGTACCCCGAGCGGATAGCGGTGGAGATCGGCGAGGAACGGGTCACATACAAGGAACTGCAGGCACTTTCCAATGCACTGGCGGCTGAACTTGTCAGGCGTGGCCTGAA
>JANNYL010000239.1:0-3112 GCA_031410075.1 Flavobacteriales bacterium | reverse complement strand
GGGCGCTACCGATTTCCGGTTGATCAGTGGAACGAACGCGTTGGGTGTGGTTACGCCGAATTCTATCAAGACCCGGTTGGCTGAGTTGGAAGAGATAGTGCTCGCTGAGAAGAAGAAGTTGGAAACAGAAGGTGGTTTTCTGCCTCCATCGAAGTTGACCGTGTTGGAAGATCATATCAAGCACGTATAGCGTATGCGTGGCCGCATCGTGAATTTGCGCACGCTTATGGATCAGGATATCGCCGCACGGGGTGCTGATAGTCCATACAACCACGGATCGGATGACATTGTGATAAAAGAGTTCCACTTGCCTGTGAGGGAAAATGTGGATCTGGTGATCCGCAGCCAAGATGTGATCCATAGCGTTTTCCTGCCTCATCTGCGCGCGCAGATGAACGCAGTGCCGGGCATGGCTACACGGATCCACATGAAGCCCACGATCACCACCGACAGCATGCGCACGATCACCGCGAACCCGGTTTTCGATTACATTTTGATGTGCAACAAGATCTGCGGTGCCAGCCACTACAACATGCAAATGCCGCTCACGGTGGAGCCCGATGGTGCCTATAAAGTTTGGCTGTCCCAGCAAAAAGGCTTCGAGACCGCCGAAATCCCTGCGGTGGAAGTAGTGCCGGCAACTGATACGGCTGCTGTCATTTCGAATACAACGGCGAACATCCCCGCCGTAACGAACGAACCGAAAAAGAACTGATCATGGGTTCTGTTGCCCACGCCCACCCTCCTGCGCACGGCCACGCCCACGCGGAGCACCACCATCACGAGGAGAGCTTCGTCTCGAAGTACATCTTCTCGCAGGATCACAAGATGATCAGCAAGCAGTACTTGGTTACTGCTATCATAATGGCCTGGGTGGCTGTGGTGATGAGCATCATGTTCCGTTTGCAGCTCGCTTGGCCTGGAGAAGGTTTTGCGTTCACCAATTTCTTCCTGGGAGATAAGTGGGCACCGGGCGGCGTACTGAGTTCGGATATGTATTTGGCGCTGGTGACGATCCACGGTACCATCATGGTGTTCTTCGTGCTTACAGGTGGCCTGAGCGGAACTTTCGCGAACCTGCTGATACCTTTTCAAGTTGGTGCACGCGATATGGCGAGCGGTTTCTTGAACATGTTGTCGTATTGGTTCTTCTTCGTGAGCAGTGTGCTTATGATCTCCTCGCTTTTCGTTGAAGGTGGTCCTGCCTCTGGTGGATGGACGATCTACCCACCGCTGAGCGCATTACCCCAGGCCATGCCCGGTAGCGGTACAGGAATGACGCTGTGGCTGTTGAGTATGGCCGTTTTCGTGGCGAGTGCGTTGCTCGGTGGCTTGAACTATATCGTTACGGTTCTCAATCTGCGCACATTGGGTATGAAAATGACACGGCTGCCGTTGTCGGTGTGGGCCTTGTTCGTTACTGCTGTGTTGGGTGTGTTGTCATTCCCGGTTCTGCTGAGCGCGGCGTTGTTGCTCCTGATGGATCGTTTGGTGGGTACGAGCTTCTATCTCAGTGAGATCCACATAGGTGGTGAAGCGTTGGATAACATGGGCGGATCCCCAATTCTTTTCCAGCACTTGTTCTGGTTCTTGGGTCACCCCGAAGTGTACATCGTGTTGTTGCCTGCTCTCGGCATCACGTCGGAAGTGATCGCGACCAACGCACGCAAACCGATCTTCGGCTATCGTGCTATGATCGGCTCTATTCTGGCGATCGGTTTCCTGAGCTTCATTGTTTGGGGTCACCACATGTTCATCACCGGGATGAACCCGTTCCTCGGGTCGGTATTCGTGTTCACTACGCTGCTTATCGCCATCCCTTCAGCGGTAAAGGTGTTCAACTACATCACCACACTTTGGCGCGGAAACTTGGTTCTGAGCCCTGCCATGCTGTTCAGCATTGGCTTGGTGGCCACCTTTATCGCAGGTGGTCTCACAGGCATCATTCTCGCAGATAGCGCGCTGGACATCCCGATCCATGACACCTACTTCGTTGTCGCGCACTTCCACATCGTAATGGGGATGAGCGCGATCTTCGGAATGTTTGCAGGCATTTACCATTGGTTCCCGCGGATGTATGGTCGCATGATGAACACCAAGTTGGGCTACGCGCACTTCTGGATCACCTTCATCTGTGCCTTTGGCGTGTTCTTCCCAATGCACTATATCGGTTTGGCTGGCGCTCCCCGCCGCTACTACAGCTACAGTGAGTTCCCCATGTTCCAAGGCGTTGTTGATCTGAACATTTTGATCACCTTGTTCGCGATCGTAGGTGGTCTTGCACAGATCATTTTCACCTACAACTTCTTCCACAGCATTTGGCGTGGCCAGAAGGCGGTGCAGAACCCATGGCGCAGCAATACCCTTGAATGGACCGCACCACTGAAGCATATGCACGGCAACTGGCCCGGAGCCATTCCAACGGTTCATCGCTGGCCTTACGACTACAGCAAGCCTGGAATGCCGGAAGATTTCGTTCCGCAAGATGTGCCATTGGCTGAAGGAGAGGAGGAGGAGCACGGTTGAACGATCAAGCTGACCATCGAGAACGCAGAGGTGTTTCCTCTGCGTTCTTTGTTTTGGAGCGTTCATCTTTGTTGACATGAGGGCGTTGCAGCTTGCCGTTATCCTGGTCCTGATCGGCATCGAGAGCCGGGCGCAGCGAGTGGATAGCATACCGAGCTACGTGCAAGCCCCGGCCAAGCTCATTGTTAAGCTGGACATGCGCGGCTCTTTCATCGACAACGAAAGTGTACAGTTCGCCGGTGTGAAATTGGGCCTTGAGCACGCAGGCAAAGTGCAGTACGGCATTGGATACAGCTTCTTGTTCTCGCCAGTAGAAAGGGAAGAATTCGTTCCAGGTGAAGGCGTTGTTACCACGCGTTTGCGGTTCGGATATGTGACACCCTATTTCGAATATGCCTTTTACCAGCGCGGTCCATGGGAGTTGCGTATTCCCGTGCAACTTGGCCTCGGCACTGGCAGTGTGGTGTATGATGATGTGACAGGTCGAACACGTAAACTTCAACGCAGCCTGGTTTTACTTTATGAGCCCAGCATCACCGTGCAATACCGTTTCCTGAAATACTTCGCGGTAGGCGGTGGTTGGGGC
>JANNYL010000238.1:0-3621 GCA_031410075.1 Flavobacteriales bacterium | reverse complement strand
GTGCAGGCGTTGTTGTCGTTGCAAGCTGTTTCTGGTTCTGGTCCAGCGGGGCATAGGTCATTGGCATCGCAGGTTCCGTCCGCATCCGCATCCGCGAAAGTTCCCGCGCACAAACACATGGTGCCGATCACATCACCCGTTGTGCAAGCGTTGTTGTCGTTGCAAGCTGTTCCTGGTTCTGGTCCAGCGGGGCATAGGTCATTGGCATCACAGGTTCCGTCGGCATCGGCATCCGCGAAGGTTCCCGCGCAGAGGCAGTTGGTGCCGATCACATCACCCGTTGTGCAAGCGTTGTTGTCGTTGCAAGCTGTTCCTGGTTCTGGTCCAGCGGGGCATAGATCATTGGCATCGCAGGTGCCATCGGCATCGGTATCCGGTGAAAGTGTTCCGGCACACTGGCAATTGGTGCCGATCACATCATTGATCGTGCATGCGTTGTTGTCGTCGCATATTGATCCAACCTGCCCTACGATGTTCGGGCAGTTGTCCGTGTTGTTGGCCACGTAGCCCGCAGGCGTGCTGCACGCGATGCTATCCACGGCCGGATCGCCGAAGCCATCACTATCCACATCGGCGAAATAGAGGGCTACTTCGTCCACGACCCCGTCACAATCATTGTCGATACCATCGCTGCAGATCTCCGTTGCACCCGGATGAATGTTCGGGTTCGCATCGTTGCAATCAAAGGGACTGAAGAAGCCATCACCATCCCCATCGATCCCGGCCTGTAGGGATATGAATACACTGACGTTCTGGGTCACTCCAGGATTCTGGACGTAGATGATCTGGCTACTGGCGTGCCCCGCTGCGCTTACCGAGATGCGGCGTGTGCCCGAGGGTATGGTCGATGTGCTGAACACGCCCGTTGCATTGGTGAACCCATCCGCATACACGAACGAGGTGCTGATGTCGCTGATCACTACGTGCGCCCCGGCAACGAGCGGTGCGTCGGAGTCGAAGAATGTGAGCTCATCCTCCACGCTTACGTGTACGGTACCAGCGGGGCATATCACCACGCCGCAACCGCAAGTGCCGGGAGCGACCTTTAACGGATCGTTCGGGCATCCGTCCTGCGCATCGCAGGTTAGATCACCGTCGGTATCTTGGAAAGTTCCAACGCACAAGCAGCTGCTACCGATCACATCGCCGGTGGTGCAGGCGTTGTTGTCGTTGCAGGTTGCGCCGGGTTCTGGGCCAGCGGGGCAGAGGTCGTTGGCATCGCAGGTTCCGTCGGCATCCGCATCCGCGAATGTTCCAGCGCAGAGGCAGCTGAAGTTCAATACATCATTCGTAGTGCAGGCATTGCCATCATTGCAAACCGTGCCCGGAGCGCATCCGCAAGAGGTAATGCGCGCGATCCGGTTCCTGCCCGTACCGTTGTAGCCCGTGAATGCTCCGCCTATTAGAAATTGCCCATCCGGCTGCAGTGCTATCGCGTTCACCGTGCTATTGGCCCCCGTCCCTGGATCGAAACTGGGGTCTAGGATTCCGTTGTTGTTCAAGCGGGCGATACTGTTGCGCGCTGAACCGTTGTAGGTTGTGAAGCCGCCCCCGATCAGGATCTTCCCATCGGGTTGTAGTGCCATGCAGCCTATGCTGGAAGTCGTTCCTGCCCCAGGGTTGAAGCCTGTATCCAAGAGGCCATTCGTATTCAGCCGGGCGATCCGGATGCGCGCTGTACCGTTGTAGGTTGTGAAGTCCCCCCCGATCAAGACTTTCCCATCGGATTGAATGGCGATGGTGTTTACGCTTGAACTAGCACCTGTTGCGGAGCTGAAACTCAAGTCCAAAGTGCCATCGCTATTCAGACGTGCAATGCGGTTGCGGGCGGTACCATTGTAGCTTGTGAAGCCCCCGCCTATGAGCACCTTTCCATCCGGTTGATAGGCTGTAGCATTCACGCTCGAACTCGCACCGGTTCCGGGGTTGAAGCCCGTATCCAATGTGCCATCGCTGTTGAGCCGTGCGATCCGATTCCGAGATACACCGTTGTAGCTGCCGAACGCCCCGCCGATCAAGACCTTCCCATCGGGCTGAACTGTAATGGTATTTACCGCATTGCCTGCACCTGTTCCTATGGTGAAGCCGATATCCGAACTGCCGTCGGCGTTCAAGCGGACGATACGGGCCCGTCCAAGACCATTGTAAGTCTGGAACGCACCACCGATAATGATCTTCCCATCGGCTTGCACCGCAATGGCATTCACCGTAGCATTCGCACCAGTTCCAGGGTTGAAGCCCAAGTCCACTGTGCCATCGCTATTCAATCGTACAATACGGTTCCGGGCTGTTCCATTGCAGATGGTGAAGTCCCCCCCGATCAACACCTTCCCATCGGATTGTACCGCCGTGGCGAATACGGTGCCGTTCGCACCGGATCCAGCAAGGAAGCCGGCATCCAAGCTGCTATCACTGTTCAGTCGCGCGATGCGGTTGCGGGCTACACCGCTGTAGGTCGTGAGGTCACCACCGATCAGGATCTTTCCATCCGGTTGGAAGGCCATGGTCCACACCGGTGAATTCGTGCCTGTTCCGGTGCTGAAACCGCCATCGATACTGCCATTGCTGTTCAGCCTTGCAAGGCGGTTCCTCACTACAAAATTCAACGTAGTGAAACTCCCTCCGATCAGGATCTTCCCGTCTGGTTGAAGAGCAACAGTCTGGATCACACCATTGGGGTTCAATGCCATGTTGAAGCCCATGTCCAAGGTGCCATCACTGTTCAAGCGTGTGCCGCTGTTCGCGTTGATCCCGTTAACTGGGCCAGAGTAACCCACGATCAGGACCTTGCCGTCAGGCTGCAGAGCCATACCCAAGATGGTTGAAACCGCTCCGGAACCACCAATATTGAAGCCGGTGTCAAAGCTGCCATCATTGTTCAATCGCGCCACCCTGCCGCACACTATTCCATTGTAAGCAGTAAAACCCCCACTGATCAAGACTTGCCCGTCCGGTTTCACAGCAAGGTTCAAAACCGCGGCATCCGCTCCAGTTCCAGGGTTGAAAGTCGGGTCAAGGCTGCCATCGCTATTCACGCGTACGATGCGGTTCCGCGCTATCCCGTTGTAGCTAGTGAAGTTTCCCCCGACCACGAGCTTTCCATCGGGTTGCAGGGCGATCGCGTTGATCGAGGTATTGGCCCCGAACCCTGTGAAGGCAGCATCCAAACTGCCGTCACTGTTCAGCCTCGCGATCCGGCCACGCGATGTTCCATTGTAGGTATTAAAATCTCCTGCGATCAGGATCTTCCCATCCGGTTGCAGTACTATGTCTTTGACCTGACTGCTGGCACCTATACCTGGGTTGAATCCCGTATCCACAGTGCCGTCGCTGTTCAGGCGTGCGATGTTGTTGCGGGCCGCACCGTTGTACAGAGTAAAGAATCCTCCGATCAAGATCTTACCATCGGTTTGAGTAGCCGTGCGAAGAACAACGCCGTTAGCACCTTCCCCATTCCCGAACCCGATATCCGTTGGATTGAACGTGGCATCGATGGGGCACACCTGTGCCCGCACCGCCGCAGTGGGTGCCACCGCGCCGATGAACAAGAGCGCGATCGACAACAATGGGGAGCGCAGGAACTTGGGTAGGAACATGGCGGTCGGATTTTTGGTCGATCGA
>JANNYL010000237.1:0-3308 GCA_031410075.1 Flavobacteriales bacterium | reverse complement strand
CCCGGAGTTGATTTTGATTTTGATCAAGGCCTCCATTCGATCAGCGCCCAAACACTGAATCAGAACACAGGCGTTCCCCAATGGCGAATGGACCTCCTTACCCAGGAAGGTGGTGGCTGTGGTTCGCTCCCGGCCTTGCATTTGGCTGTAGTGGACCCGTTGGACTTTCTGCCTTGGACCACCTACTGGAACGGTACCGGGCATTACCTCGGTGCGGATAACGACCAAGGGCCACCGGGTGATAATCCGGACTGTACCATCTCCTACCGACCGATGAAGGTCTTCCAGTTCAAGCAGAATGGAGATGTCGGCGACGGCCTGTTACAGTTACCTGCTCTGGAGAACGCCTTGCGCTATGATTCCATTCCCGATGGTCATTACATTTTGCTCTATACGTACAAGTTCCTTAACCGGAATGCCATTGAAGCGGTCGCGCCGGGGCTGATATCAGCGCTTGGTGATCTGGGCGCTACGAACTTGGCGAACGGTACCGTGCCGGATACCTGTGGGTACATTTTCTTTTGCCAGAAAGGGAACAATACATACACCCAAGAAGTATGGAGCCAAGGAACAACCGCCCCGGATGATGTGATCAGTATCACAGCTCTTTTGCCCTCCAGCGGTCGAGCGGGAAGTATGAGCGCACCGCGCACTGGGGAGGCCCTAGAGTGGAACTCGTTGCATTGGGAGATCGATCCGAACCTTCCAACGGACAGTGCTACGATCAATGTGAATACAGTGAGTGTAGATGATGTTGACCAGTTCGCACATGCTGTTGTTCCCGCAGCAACGAGCGATTCCCTCTTGTTCAGTGATATTGGTGTGAACGCATCGGTAAACCCACGGCTTCGACTTTCGGGATACTACAGGAGTGAAGAGGGTGTTGCCCCCAAGCCTGCGCAAACCAAGCGTTGGCAGATCGTGGCATCTCCTGCGGCGGAATGCGCGATCGATCCGCCGTTCGGTTTCTATTCGTCCATTGATAGTCTCTTCGAAGGAGAAACAGCCCGCGTAATGGTGGCTGTGCGCAACATCAGCAATGTGCCGATGGATAATATGCTCATGGCCGCATGGGTGGTGAACGCCCAGAACGAACGTACCCTCGTCCACTATTATTACCGTGCGCCTCTGCCGGTGGATGGTGTGCTTTTGGATACGATCTCGTTCCCTCTTGATCACTTGGCGGGCTTCAACACGCTCATCATAGAAGCCAATCCATTGGATACCCTGACCGGTTATTATGACCAGCGGGAACAGTTCCATTTCAACAATATCGCGGTGTTGCGTTTCGAAACAATGCGTGACAAGCAGAACCCGGTACTTGATGTAACGTTCGATGGCATCCATATTCTGGACGGGGACATTGTGAGCGCTCGCCCAGAGGTGGTAATGAGCTTGGACGATGAGAACCTCGCGTTGATCATGGATGCGTTGGAGGATACGGTCAATATCAAGGTGTACTTGCGGCGACCGAACGCATCCACCGAGGAATGGTTGCGTTTTGCCGGTCCTTCGCAGGTCTTGGAATTTGTCCCCGCAACAGCTCCTGATAATGTTTGCCACATCAAGTACAACCCTGTGCTAATGCAGGATGGGGTGTACAGTTTACGTGTTCGTGCCACGGATATCAGCCGGAACGTCAGTGGTAGTGAGGATTATTCGGTGAGCTTCGAGGTGGTCAATAAGCCCACCATTACCGAAGTACTCAACTACCCGAACCCGTTCACCACCAGCACCCGTTTCGTGTTCACCTTGACCGGTCATGAAATTCCTACTGGCATGCGCATTCGGATCATGACTATCGGTGGCCGAGTTGTTCGGGAGATCGGGCTCGACGAGATCGGACAACTTCACATCGGGCGCAATGTGAGCGAGTACGCGTGGGATGGCAAGGATGAATTCGGTGATAAGCTTGCGCGCGGGGTGTATCTCTATCAAGTGGTTGCCCAGTTGCATGGCGAGGATATCGAATACAGGGAGACCAGCGCTAGTGGGTTCTTCACCAAAGGGTTCGGTAAAATGTACCTGCTGCGCTGACGCGTGCCCAGCGCAATGCACAGAACACACGCGTTGAGGTGGTGGGCTGTGGCCATTTTCATGGTGATGCTGGTGGTTTTGGCATGCACTAACGGTATACGCACCGACAAGGAAGCATTGAAGTATATCTCCTGCGCGGAGCAGTTGGTTCAGGGTGACGTTCACGACCTCTTTGGCAACTATGCGAAGTATGGCAGCTACGTTCTTTTCATAGCTCCGTTCATCGCTGTAGGATTTCCGCTGATCGCGGTATTTGCCCAGCTGTTACTCGCGGTATTCGCGGCTTACGCTCTTGGGCGCATTGCAGAACGCATTACAGGTTCATCCGTTGCCGCGGATCTCGCTTTC
This sequence comes from Flavobacteriales bacterium, assembly GCA_031410075.1. Taxonomy (GTDB): domain Bacteria; phylum Bacteroidota; class Bacteroidia; order Flavobacteriales_F; family PHOS-HE28; genus PHOS-HE28. The sequence goes on along the minus strand of JANNYL010000237.1, from coordinate 923 downwards.
GTTTTCGCACTGTTGTGCATTCCATTGCAGCAATGGGTGTTGGCACTCTATACGGAGTCGTTTTTTGCGAGCATTTCGGTGGTCTTTCTGGAGCGTATTTCGCGAGATGGTAGAGCGGACCTCTTCACATGGACACTCGCGTTGATCGTACTCTTCGCACGCCCTGTAGGATCGTTGTTCGTTGGGCCTGCAGTGATCTGGAAGTTGGTTGGCACCGGGTTCGTCCACGTGCCGACCTGCTTGCGGAATGTTGGCTACGGAATGACCCTCTTGTTAGCGATAAGCATACCTGGGATCAGGCGAGATCAATTGGCTCCCATCGTTGAAGCCCATGTGATCTGTGGCTATCCCGAACGTCCTGATGCGATGAGGGATTTTGAGGGCAGTACCGTCCTGGCGGCCCAATACCACCTCTATGTGCACAATGGTATCAGCTACACGGTCGGTTTGTTCGCGAGGCGAGTGGCCTCGTTGTTCACCCTGCCCCGCGAGTATTTTTCCCGAACGCTCAACGTTTTCTTGTTCGGGCATTATGTGCTCTTCCTGTTGGCAGCCTTCGGGTGGTGGCGCTGGCGCAGGCACGGAGTGAGTGGTCTACTAGTGGCGATATTTCTCTTGAACGTGCTCCTTGTCGGCCTCACGCATGATGAATGGAGCGAAAGGTTCCTTGTTCCCTTGTGGCCCATTGTCCTGCTCTTCGCTGCTTCTGGAATTGCGCTGATCTGCGATAAAAGGCTGGCTATTTGACCGGATCCTACTTTAGCCCAGTGCGACAACGAGGATCTTATGTGATCAAGGCGCTTGCCACAGGCGTTCTTTTATCATTCTGCTGGCCAGCAATGGGCGGGATGGTTCCGTTGGTCTTCTTTGCGTGGGTTCCCCTTCTTTTGGCGGAAGAACGATTTGCCAATACCGAACGATCC
>JANNYL010000236.1:0-8222 GCA_031410075.1 Flavobacteriales bacterium | reverse complement strand
CGGTGAAATTGCGCGCGAGCGCACGGCGCCAGCTCTTGGGGAACCAGTGAATGAACAGTGCCAGGAAGTGCGGTTCAATGGGGCACTCGTACGCCGGGGTCTGCACCCAAATGCGTTGGCCCACGCGCATCATTTCACTCGCGAAAGCCCGCTGCGCGTCCAGCTCGCCCACGTGCTCGATCACGGAGTTGGAGAAGGCGATCTCATAGGCCTTGTCCTTGAATTCCAGCGCACACCCGTTCCCCACCAATGTATGTATGCTGTGTTGGGGCGCATTCTTCGCCTCCCATGGATAGTGCACCAGATTCACACAGTCAATGTGCTTCACCATACGCGGAAAGGAAGCCCAGTATACCGGGTATCCACCGACGTCTAGCAAGGTCTCGTGTGCCTTGGGTGCGAGGCGCTCCAAGAACTGCTGATGACGTTGCGCGCGCCACACCTTGAACAAGCGGCTTTGGATGCGATGAATGAAACCCATGATTTTGAAGTGAGGCCGTAAAGCTCATTGAGCGCATGAGTCCCGTGGTCTTTCTGGGCTGGCGTTATGCACGATGCCCAGTTGATAAGCGGCCGGACCTGTTGCCCGTTGTTCTCACGTCATTATTCCGAGCGCACTCCCGCGATCCAGGATATGACAATGTGGGTTGGATCGATCGTGATCATGAATCCCTCACGCCATGGTCGCCGTCCTCAATTGTCGCAAGTGTTCCCGCCCAACCGATGATCCCACAACTCAGGCGGGACCACTTGTGCAGGGTCGTCCGCTAGCGCTTCGCAAGGCCTCGAGAACAGCCGCCAGACGGCGGTGGTTTGGGAGGACACCCAGCGGTGATGCACGAGGAAAGCCTACCGCACGAACCACCGCCTCGGCCAAGGGCCCCGCTTTCCCTTCCGCGGGTTCGCCCTGATCTGCTTGCGTGTTACGGTGCTCGTACTTCCATCCACTATCGGCTTCCGTTCCGGTGGATATCTGTCCGATAGGATCGGAGGTGATGGAACCAATGGCAACACAACGTTCACACCACCACGCTGGAGTTCCACCACCGGGATACGTTGTTGGTCATAGCCCAGTGCCGAGACCACAATGGAATAGGTGCCCGCAGGAATGTTCCTGATCTCGAAGCGGCCTTCCATATTCGTGGAAGCGCAGTAGTGCGTACCCTTCAGTCACACAACCACAAAGGCCAATGGTTCTGCGTTGACCGTATCTGTTCGTTGCCTCGCAACGTAACGGGCCCGTTGCTGAGCTGCTGACCATTGACCGCATAAGCGACAACAGCCAACAAGAAAAAGATGAGGTGCCGTCGCATGCAATGAAGATGCACGCGGATGCGGGATCGCATGATCACGGCTTCGAGCCGCTGGGTCCCGAGGCGGAGAAACAGCGGGGGGAAGATCATTCCTTCACGAACGACCCACGCTTCCGTTCGTCTCCATCGTGTACGGTGATCACGTAGGTTCCACTGGACAGTCCGGAGATATCCACAGTGTTGCCCCTGAACCGGGGGATCAATACCGCGCGGCCCGCCATGTCCGTGATCACCGCGTTCGGTGGATCGGACCGCATGTCCTGCAAGACTATCTTGTCCCGTGCGGGATTGGGACGGATCCGCAGGCCCACCTCTTTTTCCACTGGGACCATACCGGTGCTCAACCCTTCCACCACCACGAGCCCTTGATCGATCGCCGGGGCCGCGATCACGTCCACAATACCCGATGGCCAATGCACTTCTACCTGTTGGATGGCATCCACCTCGCCCAAACCGAAATGCGCGTTCAATGTGCTCATGTACTTGGTCCCATCACCGCTGACGATATCCCGGATCTGCTGGCCTTGTGCCGTTGTGACCGTAACGCGCGCACCCACGCCCATGCGGTTGCTCACCGTTCCCACCAGCGAAACCGTGAGCCAGTGGTTCGAATTCCCATTGTTCTCGTAAAGCGCACTGCCCGAAACGATATCGAGGAACCCATCGTCATCCACATCACCGATCGGGCCGCCGAATGGCACGTTGGTGGCCAGTGCGAACTGCATGTTCCCAGCATTGTACAGGATCTCCGACTGTCCGATGATATCCAGGTATCCATCGTTATTGAAGTCGTGCGTGCGCCAATCGACGCTCGAACTGGCCACCTCCGCGCCCGAGCCGATGGTGATGTTCGTGAATATGGTGCCATCGTTGCGCATCAGTTTGTGAAAGGGACTTCCTGACTTGCCGATGAACGCATCCATATCCCCATCGTTGTCGAAATCGCCCCAAGCCGAGGACCAGGCATTGTGCGTATCAGCGAGGCCCATCTCCGGGGCCACATTGGTATACTGCCCACCACCGTCGTTCCGGTAGAGCTCATCGATGCTTCCCCCACCGCACTTCGTGTTGAACATGTCCACGTCCCCATCGTTGTCGAAATCGATCCAGATGCTCGCATAGTTTCCCCCGATAACGCTCAACTCACCACTGCCTTCTGTGAAGCCCCCTTGCCCATCGCTGAAGTAGTAGTGGTTAATACCGACATCATGACAATAGAACCCGTCCAAAAAACCGTCATTGTCGATGTCTGCCATATTGGTCCGCTGTACGAACAAGTACGTTTCACTGGACCATTCCTGGAACGTGCTCCCATCGTCGGAAGCGATCAGGATCGTGGCCGCTCCTCCACCGAAGAGCAGGTCAGTATATCCGTTGTTGTCCATGTCGCCAGCAGCTATGGCCGTACCAGGAGAGTTCGCCACCGATGGGAAGCTCGTGTTCTGCAAAATGAAACTCCCGTCCGGCTGCTGCTTGGCGGTCTTCACGAACGTGCTACCTATGGATACCAGATCATCCAAGTGGTCCCCGTCCATATCAACCACCGTGTATACAGCTCCGAGCCCCGCAGGCAGCGCTGCCGAAGTGAACACCACGGGATCCACTTGTTGATCGATGGGAGGGCCTTCTGCCAGCTGGAAATCGAAGGCGGCCGAGCTCCTTTGGTCGTCGAAAACGATGGTGTACGGAGTTCCCGCTTGGGTATTGAACATGGCGACCGAAGAGCCGCCCGGACCGGAATCATCATCACCCGCCACACACAAAAGCGAACCACAATCGCCGCTGAAAATATGGAGCCGTGTGTCCGTTGAACTGATCGCGCTTGACACCGTTGCGGACACGTTGGCGGTTGGTGTATACCGGTACCACATGGCGCTGCTCGCCATGCCCATTGAGCTTGTGCACACGGATACTGGGATCTCGGTACCTGTGAAGCCTGGCACCGAATGCGTGCCTGGAACGATCTGCAATGCCGTAGCGCACGTGTTCTGCGCGTCGGTCCTGAGCGCTATGAGCAGAACCAGCGAAGCAGTGGATAGGCGACGTGCGAAGCGGATGGTCATGGGACGGTGTATTGATCAATGAAGTTAGGCAAAGCGAAGATCCATTCGTCTTGATCACTTTTTAAAAGACCTGATGCATTCAGGAGCGTGCGACGTAACGAGAACAGCGCCGATCGGCGTGAGCCGAAGCCACACCGCTCTTGAGGGTCAGAGAACCTGTTGCGAAGAAGGCCTACCGCACGAACCACCGCCTCGGCCAAGGAACCCGCTCTCCCTTCCGCGGGTTCGCCCTGATCTGCTTGCGTGTTACCGTGCTCGTACTTCCATCCACGATCGGCTTCCCTTCCGGTGGATATCCGTCGGACAGGATCGGAGGTGATGGGACCAAGGGCAACCCAACGTGTACAACACCACGCCGGAGATCGACCACCGGGATACGTTGTTGATCAAAGCCTAGTGCCGAGACCACAATGGAATAGGTGCCCGCAGGAATGTTCCTCATCTCGAAGCGGCCTTCCATATCCGTGGAAGCGCAGTAGTGCGTACCCTTCAGGCACACGACCACAAAGGCCATTGGTTCTGCGTTGACCGTATCCGTTACAGTGCCTCGCACCGTAACGGGGCCGTTGCCGAGCTGCTGGCCATTGACCGCACACGCGACAACGGCCAACAAGAACAATAGGAGGTGCCGTCGCATGCAACGAAGATGCATACGGGTGACGGATCGCATGATCATGGCTACTAGCCGCTGGGGTGAACGCGCATACCTCCACGCGGCCTCGCGCAAGCAGCGGACAGAGGGCAGTGGGTTCGGAGGACACTCTGCGGTGGGCCAGAGTGGACCGCTTGCTCACGTGCCATGCTCGCTTGCACAGATCACTTGCGACAAGGATGGCCTAGTTCGCCACAGAACTCTACATTCGGATACGATCCCCTGCCCATTGAAGAAGTTCGAGAAGATCCTGCTGCTGATCCTGCTTGCGTTGCTCATTGGCCGGTTATGCGGAATACCCGGCATGGCAGCATTCTTCTCGCTCGCGTCATTGCTCTTGGCGCTGGCATACCTGATCTTCGGGTTCCGGCTCTTCCGTGTAACCGAAGCGACTCCGCACTGGTTGGCGGTGACTGCCGGGGTGGCGCTCGCCGCATCGATGACGGCACTTCCCTTCGCCACGTTCGCGCGGCAAGATCTCCTATTTAAACTTCTGCCTACCCTGAACGGTGTCCTATTGATCGTCCTAGTGGTTCGGTGGGCCTCAGTAAAACTGCGAAAGGTCTATGCGGGAACAGATCGCCTTCTTGTCGTTCGCTCCTCAGTCCTACTCCTTGTCCTTTGCTTTCTGTCATACATGCCACCGAACGCGGTGTACCGTTCCGTGATCATCGCCTTGAACCGAGGCAATGATCGGCTCGTAGCCAATATGCGGATGGTGGAGGAGTTCGATGCCTACGAGTCGGCTTTCGCCCACGGTGACTGCGAGGCAGCCTTGTATCACGCCGAAGCCTCCAATCATCACGGACGCATTTGGCTCTTCGGTGTGGACGAAGCAGAGACCGAGTGGAATCGTTCCACCGGTCGACTTGACCTGGGGCAGGGCATGCAGCTTGATCTCGACTCCATCGTCCATATGATGAAGGCCCAAGAAGAGCAACAACAGCTCTGGAAGATCAGCCGCACGTACAATAACCTCTACAACGCCTACCACTGCCTCGCCAATAATGCCGAGGATGGTTCGGATGCCACGGCTGCATTTCATTACTACCAGAAGGCGGACAGTGTCCTGAACGTGGTCAAGGATCGCGAAGGTTACTGGAACGAGGAACGGGCCTGGTCGCTCAGCTACTTGGCCGCTTCAGCCGTAGCCCTTGGTGACTATGAATTGTCCGACTCCCTGTACAACAGATCACTAGTCGTATACAAGGACGTCAAAGACAGTCTTGACCCAGAAGCCGCTGAGATCCTCGCGGACTGGTCGCGCTCGCTATCACTCCGAAGCAATTGGAACTATGCCAACTACCTCATCCGCGCGGCGATCGGTTGGTCGGAAGGAGATAGTGCGACGAAGAGCGACGATACCCGGTGGATCCGATACAGGCTGCAACTCGTTAAGAACCTGATCACGACTGATAGCATATCACTCGCTGAACGGGTGCTCGCACCATGCGAAGGAGCGGCCCATACCGACAGTTCACTTCGGTGCGAAACACTTCTGGTGAAAGGCGCGCTGCAATTCCGAAAGAACGCCTTCCGCTCCGCCGACACAACGTTCGGGGTAGCCGTTGCATGCCTCTCGCTGTTACAAAACAATGAAGCCGCCAAGGCCATCGCATACCTCTCCTGGGGGCACACGAAGACGGCACTTGCGGAATACGGATCCGCCAGGGAGTTGGTCGAGCAGGGTCAGAGCTTCAATATGGCCCTACGCCCCAACCCTTCGATAGAAGGAGGTCTTCTCCAGCTCAGCGCACTCATCCATCACCTGCAAGGTCATTACCTACCTGCCCGCAAGGAGTACGAAGCAAGCCTGGATCTGCTCGCGTCGAATTCGCGCAGCTCCGACCGAACACCAGGTGCAATGGCCGGATTGGCAGACGTGCTGCTCGACCTTGCTGAGCCTGCCATGGCCAGAACACTTGCCGACAGTGCGTTGGCCATGGTCGTCGACTCCTTGCCAGAAATCCTTCCTGGTCAAGCGTCCGTGTTGAATACGGCAGCCTATGCGGACTACCATTTGAACGATCTGGTAAGGGCTGGTCAACGCTATGCGATCACGCTCAATGCTTGCCGACGCCACGAAGCCACAAGCACCGCCACTTATGCCCAAGCGTTGAACGGCCAAGGTCTTGTTGCCATGGCCCACTCGAGCTACGCAACCGCCGATTCGCTGCTCATACAGGCCTATGCCTCATGCTTGTCCATCTTCGGGCAGGAACATCCGTTCACTGCGCGCGTACTCATCAATCAGGCCGAGCTGCGCATGAAACAACGCCGCCTACCCGAAGCGCGTGCCCTCTTGCTCAGTGCCCTGCCGATCACAGAGAAGATCCTTGGCAAGGACCATGATCAGCTCGGTGATATCCATCAAGCACTTGGCGAGATCGACCTGCGTACAGCTAACCGTGCAGAAGCCTATACGCACTTCCAAGAAGCGCTGCGTATCTACCGAGTCTGCTTACCGGCTGACCATCCCAAGCTGATAGCCCTGGAGAGATCGCTGAATTAAATACCACAAGTGGCCCGCCTCGCCACGCTCATACCTGCCCGCGCCGAACACTCGCGACAATGAGAGTAATCCGAGCGAGGACTTGCAGCGGAAAGCGCGACCCGAGGCTCTGCGAGGAGCACGCCCAAACAACCTACCTGCTCAAATACATACTCCGCTCCCATACACCTGAGTGAAGAACGAATCTCTCCGTTCAACCAGCATACTCCTATGGTTGCCCCGCCGCCTTCTTTGCTGCTTCGTATCGCTCCTGGAAGCCTTCAGACAACTTGCGCACCTCTGCGATGTGTGCACTATCCCAGATGATCTCTGTTTGCGTCGCGTCGTATCTCGCGACACCAATAGGCTGGTTCAGGATGCTGTAGTCCATCGATGGATAGATCTTGGGCAGTTGGATCTTGAGCTCCATGCCGAATCCATCCTTGTGATACAACTGCGGAATGCCCCAGGTATCGATCACCACATTCTTCGCCGCATGGTCGGGTGCCTCGAAAACGACGCGGTAGACCCGCCCTAGTGGCAGGTCGACTTTGAACTTGCCGTTGACCTTCACTTTGGCGCGCAGCACGGAGGTGGGCGCAAGCGTATCCGTGGCGATCACGGCCGCGCCTTTCATGCCTTTTCCAGCATCGAGGTCCGTGAGTTCGCCGAACACCCGGAGGATGTCGTTCTGGGCTAACGCCGGTGTGGCCAGAAGAAGGAAGGCGAAGGCTGCGCTGAACAGGGTGGCCTGGCGGAGGAACCCCGCATCAAAGTGCGGGGCAGGCTCCTTCTTCAGATCCTTGATAGTGGATCGCTCGCCGGTACTATTCATCGCATCCAAAACTATCCACCGAATCGAAACAGCCTTGACCAAGCGAAGAGGAATGCCAAGACCGAACCAGCGATCAATAGCGTATGTGACAAACGCACGGCATCCAAACGCTTCTTCTTTCGCCAGAAGACTACAACGCCAGCAATCACTAATGGACCTAATATAGTTCCGAGCCATCTGTCCTTTCGCTTATAGAAGTTGTATGAATCCAAACTCAGGTACGACTCCTGCGAATCACTGATCGTGAACACCTGGATAGCTGTTCCTCCCATCAAGGTGGATGGCTCACCTCTCTTGATTCGTTGAGCATATGTCTTCAGCATGGGCCCAAGGGTAAGTGTATCGCCGACATTCACCTTTGTCATGAAGGCTTTGGAACGCATCGCCATCAGAGAAGACTCACTGACGTACACCTTTTCCGGAACTCCTTGGACCGAGAAGACAATACTCCGGCTACTGCGCCCACTCCGTTGCCATTCCGGTGCTTCACTCACTACGACCTTCCATTTAGCCAGTTCTCCGGGCCGAATGGGTTTGTCCCAAAGTGGCGCCAAGGTTCCCCATATGGATGCTGCGAGCAGCAGTAAGCTGTAGACCACATTATCCGCCGAACGATACGTCTTCTCCGTTCCCATAGCGGACAAGTTCGACACTATCTACTCAGGTACATACTCCGTTCCCCATACACCTGCCTGAAAAACCCCGCATCAACGTGCAGGGCAGGCTCCTCCTTCAGGTCCTTGATTAAGTTGTCTTGTCCTGAAATAGGTTGACACAAACCAACCCTTCAAGATGGGACTCTCAAAAGAATTCAAAGTGTACAACAGCTACCCGCCGGAATTGCGCAAGCAGGCGGTTTACCGCGTAT
>JANNYL010000235.1:0-5762 GCA_031410075.1 Flavobacteriales bacterium | reverse complement strand
GCGCACCATCGATAAGTTCAAAAACAGGCCTAAGCCCAAGTACCTCTTCAACTCCAAACCAGCCTTCTGACCACCTTAACTTAATGACATTGCCCCTGCCCCTCCTTGGGCACAGCAGGCGAGTCATCGCCTGCCAGGAGGGGAGAACATTTATCTGGGGAGCGATCTATTACAGAATGTTTTCCCCTCCGTCGATCGTTGTGCGGATCCGAGGGCAACTGTTGGCCTAGTTTAGCGTCTTCGAGAAGATCATGATGAATATGGGTGCTCAACGTCGCGTAATGCTGATGGGCCTGCTGTGGCTTTCGATGTCCACTGCGGAAGTTGCCGCCCAATGCGGTATGACCACCAATATGTTTTTCTTCTCAGGTTGCAGCCCGCACTGGAGCGTGTCCACCAGCGGTGGAACCGCACCTTACAACATCAAGGTGTATCGTGAGGGTATGCTCTACGTTACTATCCCGAACGACGCGGATGGAAGTGCGGGCCAGTGGATGACACCGCCTGATGGTTCGGGGGTGGGCCAGATGAGCGTTTTGGTGACCGATGCCACCGGCTGTGCGGCCTCCGGCACCGGGAACTCGAATGTCATGTACTTCATTCCGACCTCGGTGTTCTCGGTCACAACGGATTGCGCCAACCAACAGGCCATCCTGCGGTTCAACAGTCAGTCCATCGGTTATCCCATCTGCCCGATCGCCGCCCATCCGAGCATCGTGGACAATGTGAACACGGGGACGGTGGGCAGCAGCTGGACGCAGGAAAGCACGTACATATGGCGATACAACACGCCCTTGGGTTCCGGAATCCATACGGTAAGCTTTGCCAGCAACCCGTATAGCTGCGGTGGGTCCCAACAGGAATGTTGGGATTTGGCCTCATTTTTCGTGAACTGCAGCATCTCTCTTTACCCCGTTGTTTTCTTGCAAGGCGCCTATTCCGGAGGAACGTTGATGGGAGATGGGCTCAGATCCGCTGGACTGCTAACGAACACGGAACCGTACAACGGGTTGGGGTACAGCTACGTTGGCACCCAAACTGTTTCATCCGTTGCTCCTGCCGTCTTCGCCGTCACAGGCAATAATGCCATCGTCGATTGGGTGGTTGTTGAGGTAAGACAACCCACAAGCCCATACTCGGTGATCTATTCCCGGCCCGCCTTGCTCACACGTTCCGGGAATGTCCGCGGGTTGGATGGTACCTCCGCGATATCCTGTCCCGTGACGCCAGGTTCCTATCGTATCTCCATCCGACATCGCAATCACTTGGGCATTATGACCAGTTCGGCGGCTGCGCTCTCGGGAAGTGCTGCAACCATCGACTTGTCCGCGGCCAGCAGCGCATACGGCACCAACGCCCGTGTGCTGGTGGGTACGCGCTATTGTATGTGGTCGGGCGATGGCACCGGTGATGGTGTGATCAGTTATCTCGGCGCAGGGAACGACCGCGATCCCGTGTTGACCGCCGTTGGTGGCACAACCCCCAACAATGCATTATTGAACGTGTACGACCGGCGGGACATCAATATGGATGGTGCGGTGCGATACACGGGGTCGTTGAATGATCGGGACCCGATACTGGTGAATATCGGAGGTACGCAGCCGAACAACACGCTTCAGCAACAACTGCCGTAAGGGGTAGCTCGAAGAAGCGTTGTTGCATGGGTTGCTTATTGGGCTTGCTTCCTTGCACAGGGCTCCATTACGGTGCATTGAGTTGCCGGGAGACCCCAGCGACAGGTATTCGCTTGAAAGCACAGTGTTGTTGTGGAGAATGAAGGGGGGCGTAGAAGCCGGGCAGCGTGCGAGGAGGTAGATGGCATTGTCCACCGCGATGCCCAGGGCGAAGGCGGCGAGGAATACGGCCGCGTGTGGAATAGTGAAGCGATCGGGTTTCATCCGGCAAGGGAGGGCGTGGCTTCGTGTCGTGCGCAATGCCAAGCTGGTTGCCGACGACCGGTGCTCGTGGCCTGGCGCCATTCGTTCTCACAGGTAGCTCAGCCACCACTTCTCCTTGTGCGTAGCGCGGTACCGCCCGAACCAGCGGCAGGGCAGGTAGAGCGTGAGCACCACACCGATCCACACCGTGTACACCACCCACAGCGGGAAACCATTGTTCGCGTAATCGCCGGGATCGAGCGTAGCGGAGAGCACGGTCTCGTGGAAGGGTTGCCCTTGTAGAAGCATGGCTACGGTGGCCAGCGCGTGGATCAGGTAGATGTGCACCATGTAGTAGAAGAAGGGTACGCGGCCGAAGACGATGAACGGTGCGCTCCAACGGAATTCGCGGCCATCGGCCCAGGCCAGGAAGAGCAGCGCCGGCCCCAGCGTCATACACAGGTACAATAGCGAGGGCGGGTATTTGGTGGTGTTGAGGATGGAGAAGAGATCGAAGGCCATGGTGGGCTGGTCCACCCAGGGAAGTAGGTCGCCGTAGATGTTCCATCCACGCAGCACGATGAAGAGCGCGATGGCCCCGGCCCCGAGCCAGGCGAGCGTGCGCTTGCGTTTCGCGACCGTCACCTCGGGCGTGAAGAGCTTTCCCAAAGCATAGCCCAAGGCCATGGTGCCGATCCACGGCAGCACCGGGTAGCCGAACACGATGATGCGACCGGGTCCCAACTGGAATTCGCCGCTACGGTGCAACGCATCGAACAGCGTCCCCATGAAGCCGTTCTCCTGCACGGGAGCATGGTCCAGCATGTTGTGACCGAGAACGATGACCAAGCCAATGCCCAAGATCCAACGCCAAGGCAGGTACACGAGCATGGCCAGCACGATCATGCTCACACCGATGGCCCAGAAGACCGCGAGCGCGGTGTAGGTGAAAAGCGGATCGAATGTCCAGCCGAAGTTGACAATGACGACCTCGGTGAAGATCAACCACGCACCGCGTGTCCACAGGAAGCGGCTCAGCTGGGCCTTGCTGCGTGTGCGCCCGAAAAGGAACGCGCTGGTGCCCGCCAAGAACACGAACACCGGCGCACAGTAGTGCGTGATAAAGCGGGTGAGGAAGAGCGCCGGCGTGGTGGTGGCCATGTCCGTGGGATCGGCACCGAACAGCAGGCCGTAGTGGAAGAAGTCGCGCACGTGGTCCAGGGCCATGATGACCAGCACGATGCCGCGCAACAGGTCGATGGTGGTGATGCGGGCGGTGCTCATGCGGGCAAGGTAGGGGGCCGTTCCTCACGGCTCCTGTATAACGAAAATTCCCATCGGTCGCCTATAACCAACGGTCTATTGCGCTGCTTCCAAGGGCCAGCGACCTTGCGCACGGCTTACGACACCCCTTCACGGGACCACACAGATGCGCACACCCTTTCTTCTTGGCCTCCTCCTGCTGCATGGCGCGAGCAACGTGGCCAGTTCGCAGACACTCGCTCCGCGCGCCGTGGTGCCCGCCGGTGGGGAGAACCCCGCACTGACCTGGACCTTGGGCCAACCCTCCAGCGCCACCTTCACTGCTGGGAGCACTCTGGCCACCGCCGGTGTGCAACAGCCCGAAGGCGTGCTGCTTTCCGTACACATCGATGCACTGCTCGATGGACCGTACGACGCGGTCACCAACCTGATGCACGACAGCCTGCGCACGCGCGGGTTGCTGCCGGTAACGGAACCCTTCACGGCCTTGGGCCATCCGCCCGTGGGCCTGCAACGTGGCGCGCAGCTCGCCCCGGCAGCGTTGAGCGCGACCGGTCCCGATGCGGTGGTGGACTGGGTCTTCGTTGAACTGCGCGGCGCGGATGATGCCAGCCGCATCGATGCGGCCCGCGCGGCCGTGGTGCAACGCGATGGCGATGTGGTGGACGTGGACGGCGTTTCGCCGGTGCGCATCACGGCGCTTCCCGGCAGCTACCGCATCGCCCTGCTTCACCGCAACCACTTGCCCGTACTCACCCAAGCACCGGTGGTGCTTGGTGCGGGCGCCAACACGCTCGACCTCACCTTGGGCAATGTGCCGCTGCACGTACCCAATGCCGAAGTGCCGCGCGACGGCCGTTTCCTGCTGTGGCAAGGCGATGTGAACGGGAATTCGGCGGTGAAATACACCGGTTCGGTGAACGACCGCGACCCTTTGCTGGTGAACGTGGGCAGCACCACCCCCAACAACACGGCCAGTGGCTACCTGCGTACGGACGTGAACCTGGACGGCATCGTGAAGTACACCGGTGCACGCAACGACCGTGATCCCATCCTATTGACAGTAGGCAGCACAACGCCCAACAACGTGCGGGCCCAACCTCTTCCTTGAACCATTCACCTATGCGCATTTCCACGCTTTTCCTTTCCGTACTGCTCTGTGGTGCGCTGGCCGCGCAAGTACCGCAGGCCTTCGATTTCCAAGCCGTGGCCCGCGATGCGAGCGGGAACGTGCTGAGCGCGCAGCCCGTGAGCGTGCGCCTAACGGTACACAGCGGCACGGCCGGTGGTGCCATCGCCTATGAGGAAACACATGCGGTCAGCACCAATGCCTTCGGTTTGTTCAGCGTTGCGGTGGGGCAGGGGAACACCGTGCAAGGTGTCTTTGCCGATGTCAATTGGGGTAGCGCTGCGCACTTCCTGCAAGTGGAACTGGATGCGAGTGGCGGCAGCAGCTACCTGGACATGGGCACCACACAATTGCTCAGCGTACCGTATGCGCTGCATGCAGGCAGCGTGGCCTGCCCCACTGTCTCGCTGTTGGGTGATACCGTGCGTTATGGGAACGGCTGCTACCTGATCCAGCCCGGAATGAGCGCCGCCAACGGCGGCTGCTTGGATCTGGACAACGACGGCTTCTACAACAACGCCGGCTGTCCGCCGCTGGATTGCAATGACGCCGATCCACTGGTGAACCCCGGCACGACAGAGATCTGTGGCAACGGAACGGATGACGATTGCGATGGCGCAGTGGACAACAACACTGATCCATTGTCCTTCGTGCTCTTCTATGCGGATGTGGACGGCGACGGCTTCGGCGATGCCGCCATCAGCAGCAGCGCCTGCATGCAGCCAGCTGGCTTCGTAACCAATGACGGCGATTGCGACGACAGCGACCCTGCCATCTTCCCCGGCCAGAACTGCAGCGCGTTCTGCACACCAGCCGAATCCGCTTGGGTGAACGCCAACTTCGTGGACTACCGCGACGCGCTGATGAACGCGTTCATCAGCTGCGTCTTCACGAATAACCCCAATGATTGCATCCAGGGCGTTCTGGCGCAATCCGGCTTCCCGTTGAGCGACGATTGCAACACCTGTGGTGTGACGTGGGCGCTCTGCGTGCGCACGAACTGCCTGAACGCATGTTTGCAAGGGCAGGCGGCGTGCGAAGCGTGCATGAACACCGCCGGATGCAATGCGGGGCTGATGCAATGCTTCGGCCTCACGGATGCGGATAGTGATGGCTGGCCCTCCGGTTCGGATTGCAACGACAACAACGCGGCCATCCATCCGGGTGTAACGGAGATCTGTGACACGCTGGACAACGATTGCGACGGCGTAGTGGACGAAGGCAATGTGTGCAACCCCTGCCCGGATGACGACGCTGACGGCTTCACCACCTGCGATGGCGATTGCGATGACAGCGAACTGAACGTGAATCCCGACGCTGTGGAAGTCTGCAACGGCATCGACGACGACTGCGACGGACAGGTGGATGAGAACTGCAACCCTTGTCCAGACAATGACCTCGACGGCTTCACCACCTGTCAAGGCGATTGCGACGACACCAACGCCAACGTGAACCCAGGCGCGACCGAACTCTGCGATGATGGGCTCGACAAC
>JANNYL010000234.1:0-1730 GCA_031410075.1 Flavobacteriales bacterium | reverse complement strand
TTCTTCATCGACAATGCGGTGGAGCACATCGAGTTCGACCTGTTCACCCTGAACGAAGAACAGTTCCGCCTGCTGTGGTTGTGCTTACACCGTGACAGCCTCTTCGCCGGGATACCGAAGAAAGTCAAGACGGATAGCGTGCAGGAGGAGGAGAACATCACCAAGAAGCTCTACTCCGACTACTCGGCCTTCAAGAACGCGCTGTGGCAGGATCTGGTGAAGAACCATCCGCAACACGACCAACTGCTGCTCTTCAAGAAGACCCAGAAGCTGCTGGACCGTTTCCTCTTCGTGCTCTTCAGTGAGGACAAGGGCCTGCTGCCGCCCAACAGCATCCGTGAGATCGCCGACCAGTGGGAGAAGCTGCGCGACATGGACGCCTACGTGCCGCTCTACGCCCGCTTCCAGAAGTACTTCGGCTACCTGAACACCGGGCACAAAGGCAAGCTCCACGACATCTTCGCTTACAACGGTGGCCTCTTCAAACCGGACGAACTGCTGGATGCCGTGCGCATCAGCGATGAGGTGCTGCACCCGCACCTGATGCGCATATCGAAGTACGACTTCGCCAGCGAGGTGGACGTGAACATCCTCGGCCACATCTTCGAGCACAGCCTCAACGAGATCGAAGCCATCACCGCGCAACTGGAGGGCCGCGCGGTGGACAGCAAGAAGACCAAGCGCAAGAAGGACGGCGTGTTCTACACCCCGAAGTACATCACCAAGTACATCGTGGAGAACACCGTGGGCCGCTTGTGTGCCGAGAAGAAGGACGAGCTCGCCATCGTAGACGAGGACTATGCGCGTGGGCGCAAGGGCCGGCAGAAGAAGACCATCGAAATGCTGGACACCAAGCTCGATGTGTACCGCGAATGGTTGCTCAGCCTCACCATCTGCGATCCCGCCTGCGGTAGCGGCGCTTTTCTGAACCAAGCCCTCGACTTCCTCATCGCCGAGCACGCGTACGTGAACGAGCTTGAAGCGAAGTTGCTCGGCCAGAGCATCGTGTTCAAGGACATCGGCGACCACATCCTGGAGCGCAACATCTACGGGGTGGACATCAACGAGGAGAGCGTGGAGATCGCGCGCCTCAGCCTGTGGCTGCGCACCGCTACTAAAGGGCGCAAGCTGAACGACCTCAGCGGCAACATCAAATGCGGCAACAGCCTGATCGACGATCCCGCCGTGGCGGGTGCCAAGGCTTTCGATTGGAAGAAGGAGTTCCCAGCGGTGTTTGCAAAAGGCGGGTTCGATGTGGTGGTGGGGAATCCGCCGTATGTGTTCGGGGGAAATGAAGGGATCTCGGATGCTGAGAAGGGCTTCTACAAGAGCACGTATGAGACAGGAGGTGGGAAGGTGAACCTCTTTACGCTCTTCATCGAAGCATCACATCGGATCATGGCGAAAGGGTCTGCTTTCGCGTTCATCATACCGAACACTTTTCTTCGTGTCACCTCATACCACGAGTCGCGGAGGTTCTTCATCGAACGCTTCCAGTTCACCGAGCTTGCTGACTTGGGTGCAGGTGTGTTTCAGGATGCAGTGACGACGGCTATTATCCTCGTTGCACGCAAGCGTTTGCCGCAGAAGGATGAGGTGACGAAGGTGATCCAAGACTTTAGTGGACGGTCGCATTCGCTGGCGCGAAAGGACATCCTGGTTAATGACTATGTCATTACCTCAAATGTGTCCGGTGGCGCACTCAACGTGATTCAGAAGATGAGTGTGTC
>JANNYL010000233.1:0-6491 GCA_031410075.1 Flavobacteriales bacterium | reverse complement strand
CACACCCTCTTGGACCGCACTGGCGATCTGGGGCCGCACTTGTTCGTGTTGTTGAAGATCGTACTGATCATCCTCGCGGCCTTCGTGTTCGAACGCATCCTCGTAAGCCTGTTGCGTAGTGCCTACGCACGCGCCAAAGCCACCGGGCACGATGAAGCAACACGTTACCGTTTTCTTCGGAATGCCGTGCGTAGCGTGGTGGCCATTGTGGGTCTGGCGTTCATTGCGTATGTGATCCCGAGCGTGCGTTCGCTTGCTGTTACATTCTTCGCCGGTGCCGGTATTCTCGCAGCGCTCATCGGCTTCAGCGCGCAGAAAGCGTTCAGCAACATCATCAGCGGCATTTTCATCGTGGCGTTCAAACCGTTCCGGGTTGGCGATAATATCCTCATTGGTGATGGGGCCACTGGCCCCGGATTGCCCGATCGAAGTGGCATCGTGGAAGACATCACCCTACGACATACCATGATCCTTACGTTCGAGAACCGACGCATCATTATTCCCAACAGCATCATCAGTGATTCGTTCATCGTCAACAGCACCATACGCGATGCCGCCACGTGCGAATACGTCGAGATCCCGGTGGCCTATGACACTGACCTGAACAAAGCCATGGCCGTGATGGTAGAGATCTGCAACACGCACAAGGACCACATCGACAGGCGCACCGCGAATGAGTTGGAACGTGCCGAGGAGATCGTACCGGTGCGTTTGGTGCGCTTGGGCGACAGCAGTTTGATCCTCCGCGCCTATGTGTGGGCGAAGGATCCGATCACCGCACGCATGATGCACTACGACATCAATAAAAGCCTCATCGAACGTTTCCGCGCCGAGGGCATCGAGATCCCCTTCCCAACAAGAAAGATCATCACCGCATCATGAAACGTGTTCACAAACGCTCCGGCAAGGCGGGACTTCCACCGGGATCACTCGTGGGGGTGAGCGGCGAAAGCTGCACGCTCACTACGATCAAAGTGTTCACGTACGCACCGGATTCATTCACCGAGAAGGACCTCAAGAACATCGGCGAATTCGTTCCGGGAGAACCAGGCAAAGAGATCACGTGGCTGGACATCGATGGCCTGGATGACACCTCCGTGGTTACGGCTGTAGGCGAACGATACGGACTTCACTCGCTCTTGCTCGAGGATGTGCTGAACACCGACCACCGACCCAAGGTGGAAGAGTACCAGGACCAACTCTTCGTGGTAGCCAAAATGTTGAGCCTCGATGAAGAGACCAACGGCATTGTGAGCGAACAGATCAGCTTCGTGTTGGGCAAAGGCTATGTGGTCAGCTTCCAGGAGAAACCCGGCGATGTCCTGGACCCGATTCGTGATCGCATTCGCCACAAGACCGGCCGCGTGCGGAAAATGGGCGCCGACTATTTGCTCTACGCGCTGCTCGATGTGATCGTGGACAACTACTTCCTCATCGTGGAAGACCTCGGTGAGCGCATAGAAGAACTGGAACGGAAGATCAGCGTGCGTCCCGGCAACGAGGACCTGCTCACCATTCAGGAGATACGCAGTTTGCTGATCACTGTAGGCCGCTACACTACACCCGTGCGCGAACTCGCCGGGCGCATGAACACCACGCAAACTGACCTTATCGACAAAGGCACACGCCGCTACATCAACGATCTGCAGGACCACACGGTGTACATCGCGGAGAGCATCAACACCTTTCGCGACATGCTTACCAATTTGGAGAACACCTATCACGCAGCCCAGAACATGCGCATGACGCAGGTCATGAAACTGCTCACCATCATCAGCACCATCTTCATTCCGCTCACGTTCATCGCCGGTGTGTACGGTATGAACTTCGAGAACATGCCGGAGTTGCATTCACCCTACGGCTATCATATCATCATGGGCTTCATGATCACCATCTCGATCATCATGCTCTTATGGTTCCGCCGGAAGAGATGGTTGTGAGGATCGCATCGCTCGCCCGTTCCGCGCAACCGTCTTTCTTTGTTCGCGACCACGCGCACAACATTGTGTTCAACCGGTCCATAGTTGAATGAAGAGCTACGCTCTGGCCATCACCTTATGCATGCGCTCATCGCTGGCTGCATTGGCGCAAACAGCAACTGCCCCAGCCATCGTTCCGCTCGACATCAAGGGTCTGCCCCGATCGGACATCAACTCGATGGTGAAGGACCATGACGGCTTCCTGTGGATAGGCACCAGCGATGGGCTATGCCGCTATGATGGGCTGAACGTGGACATTTACCGGAACGTTCCGGGCGATAGCCTGAGCTTGACCCACAACAGGATCGGTTCCCTGGTGCTGGATGAACGCGGTAACATTTGGATAGGAACCGGACTGGGTGTTTGCCTGCTCGATCCGCACCGGATGCGCTTCGAGCGGAAGGACCTGTTGACCGCAAAGGGAAGATCTTCGAGGTACGAGGCCTACCCACTGATCCGTGACAAACAGGGCGGAATATGGTCTTCCCATTTGGACGGTTTCGCGCGCTATGATCAGAAGACCGGTGTTTTCCAAGAGGTTGAATGCGTAGTGGCCGCCGCCCAGGCACATCGTCGACGCCATGCTTTCGGCTGTGCGGCACAAGATGAGGATGGCATTCTTTGGATACCCGAAGGCACGGCCCTGATCCGATATGATCCCGATGCCAATAGCACAAGTGCGTTCATATTCAAACCGGGTGGCCAGGAGCCGCCTGCTGCTACGCTGTTGGGCGGCGTGCAGAACGACCCGAACGATGTGAACACGCTCTGGCTCACGTCCTGGGGACTCGGCATCGTGCGTTTCGATAAGCGCACGAACACCTTCACCAACACCTTGCTCACTTTGGGCAAGCCAGCGAACATCTCCAATATCACTTGGTGCCTTGCTCCATTGAATGACCACCAGCTCCTGGTAGGCATAGACAACGAATTGCGCCCCTACGACACGCACACCGGACAATTCGGCCCTGCAGTCATGGTGAATGCGATGGAACAAGTACCGTTCAACAGTACCGCGCACTCGATCCATGATGACGCCCAGGGACAGCGGTGGGTGGGCACCTCGCATGGCCTGTACATGGTGCCGAGGGCCGCCATGGGAATCGAAACGCTGGGCGTGGGTGTGCTGAACTGCGATGCCTTGGGTGGTGGATACTGGGGCACCCGATGCTATGAACGCCGCCAGTTGCGCCGAATGGATGAAGGGTTCAATATCATCGATTCGATCCCACTTCCCCATGCCGACCGCGAAGGGTACGAGGCCTTCAACCTTGTTCAATTGCATACCGGCGATGTTTGGCTGGGCACGACCAAAGGCCTGTTGGTATTCGACCCGAACGACCGCTTATTCACATGGAAACGACTGACCGGATTGCAGCAAGTCGGCGATCGGGGACCTCATATCGGAACGCTGATAGAACAACCGGACGGATCGGTATGGGCCAATGTCGCTGGACTTGATCTGATCCGCTATCGCCCGGGCACCGACGATTTCGTGGAAGCGAACGTCCCCCCAGGCACACCGCCAACACCACATAAGCTCTGCTATGGGGTGTGGCCTATGGACGCGGACCACATCCTGCTGAACTACGGCGAGGGATTCGGTGTACTCGACACGCGCAGCATGCACGTGGCGGCAATAATGACCACGGAGGATCCCGGTCCTGGTGCGCAAGGCTTCGTATCTATTGTGGCGCATGCGCATGGGGAACTGCATGCCGTGAGTGCGAGCAATGGTGTGTTCGTGCTGCGCTACACGGCTGACAGCCTTCAGATCATCGGCCATTACCAGGATGCCACCACCGGCGACTCCTACTTCGATGCCGTGGCGGACACCTTGGGCAATACGTGGATCGCCACGACCTCCAGCCTGGTCCGTTTCCGCTCATTCCCGCCCCTCTTCCAGCAACTTGGACAGCGTGATGGGCTTTCTGCCGGTCCAGCCTACCAAGTCTTCCACGATCATCAGCACCGCATCCTCACGGCCGGTTCTCAGTTCGTCCGGTTCGATCCTGCACGGATACCCCTAACAGTGGTACCGATCGCTATATACATCCGGGGTGTTTCCGTGAACGGTGCCCCGCGTCCCACCAGCCTTTCGACGGACAGCGCGCTTGCGTTGTCCCACGACCAGAACGCCGTGAGCATCGAATATGCACCCATAGCGCTGATGAACGCGGACCAGTTGCTCTACGAGGTGCGGCTTGATGGTAGCGACGCGCAGTGGGTGGACAATGGGCCGCGGCGAACAGTGAGCTATATCGGTCTTCGGCCGGGCACCTATTCCTTCCATGTTCGCATTGCTGGCGATGAAGCAATTGTTGCGCGCTTCACCTTCTCCATATTACCTGCATGGTGGCAGACCTGGTGGTTCCGCACGGCTGCGGCATTGGCGATCGTGCTCACCGTGTTCCTGCTTTCGCGCTACATACTGCGCTTGCAGTACCAGCGACGCATCGCAGCACTGGAAAAGGAACGTGAAGTGAGCGCGCTCCGCACACGTATGGCGCGCGACATCCACGACGATATCGGCAGCGGACTCACCCGCATCACCATGCTCTCGCGCGAATTGAACGCACCCGGCGATGGCAACGGGGACAAGCAACGTCTTGCCGGGAGCATCGCCAACGCGAGCACCGAACTTATTGGCCAGCTGAGCGAGATCGTATGGACGGTGGATCCAAGGAACGACACGGCCGAGCGCTTCGTCGCCTACGTGCGCGACCTGCTCGGCCGCCAGTTCGAGGAACTAAGTGTCGCCCTGCGTAATGACCTCACCATTGAGGTTGGCACTGAACAACGCGCTATTCCACCGGATGTGAAGCGGAACGTTGTACTGATCCTGAAAGAAGCTGTGAGCAACGCATTGAAACACGCCAGCGCGAAGGTGATCATCGTGCGCATGCACATCGGTGCGAACGAATTGACCTTGCAGGTAGCGGACGACGGGAAGGGCTTCGATCCCGCCAACGTCCGTGCAGGTGGCAATGGCCTTGGCAACTTGCGCAAGCGTGCAGAGGCGATCGGCGCCACGCTGTCGGTGGAGAGCAATGGAAGTGGAACGCTCGTTGGAGTGCGCTGTCATCTGGTAGGCTAGTCCTGCCATCCATGTCCATCCGTGGTCAAGGCCCCACTATCATGCGGGATCGAGCGCCTTAACCATAGGATAGCTTTGTGCCGATGCCTATTCGGATCGCCATCGTAGAGGACGACCCCACCTTGCGCAACGCCATGGAGCGTGTGGTGCGCAACGAAGGCGATCTGCAACTCAAGGGTTCGTTCAACAGCGCTGAAGCGTTCCGTGCGCGGCCCAATGGCCTGGAGGACCTGGACGTGGTGCTCATGGACATCAACCTACCAGGGATCAGCGGTATCGAGTGCATCGCGGAGTGCAAACAACGGCGACCACAGGTGCAGTACTTGGTGTGTACCATCTTCGAAGACAACGCGAACCTGTTCAACGCACTGCGCGCCGGTGCCACCGGCTATTTGCTGAAGAGCGCCGAACCGGAACAGGTGGTTCGCTCCATCCACGAGATCCACAACGGTGGGTCGCCCATGAGCTTGCACATCGCGCGCATGCTGGTGGAGAGCGTGCCACGCAAACAAAGCAACACCAGCCTGCTGGAAAGCCTCACCAAGCGTGAACGCGATGTGCTGGACCAATTGGCCGGTGGCTATCGCTACAAGGAGATCGCCGAACGCCTCGGTCTGAGCCTCGACACGGTGCGCAGCTACATCCGCGATATCTACACCAAATTGCAGGTGCAGAGCCGGACCGATGCGTTGAACAAGGTGTTCGAGCGGTAGTTCGGCCTCGGATCAAGTCGGTCTGCCACCACCGCCCCCCACTATCAT
Source organism: Flavobacteriales bacterium (assembly GCA_031410075.1). Taxonomy (GTDB): domain Bacteria; phylum Bacteroidota; class Bacteroidia; order Flavobacteriales_F; family PHOS-HE28; genus PHOS-HE28. Next base: position 654 of record JANNYL010000233.1, on the reverse strand, counting down.
GCGGTTGAGAACATGACCGCTTCCGGATAGCCTTGCATGGCCCACGCGGCATCAAGGCCGCGCAGGGAACATCCGTCATGAGATCCGTGATCATCGTCGTCCTGTTCACCCTTTGCTCTGCACTTTCCGCTTCGGCACAGCAGGCCACTCAGCAGCAAGCCGCGACGCAATTCCCTGCGGCGAAGAAGGACGCTACGATAACGCACAGGATTATCGAAGCGCCCAACGGCACCTTCGGTTACGAGATCCTCAGCGACGGAAAGTTGCTCGTGCACCAGACGAACATTCCCGGACGACCAGGCAACAATGGGTGTAGGACAAAAGAAGAGGCCGAACGCCTTGCCGCGCTCGTGATCACCAAGGTGAAAAAGGGCGAAATGCCGCCGACCGTGATGAAGGAGGAGCTCGATGAATTGAAGATCACGCGCTGAGCCATGAAAGACCAGAACATTTCCACAATGCGAACGCGAACACTTCTGCGCGTCAGTATCTGCGTAATGAGCGCGATTGCGATGACCACTGCGGGCTGGGCGAATACGTGGACGCAGAAGGCCAACTATCCATCAGACGCATCAGGTTCAACAGGGTTCACGGTCGGGAATAAGGCATATGTGTACACGGGCGTAACAGAGAATGTCGGGTTCACACCCTTTG
>JANNYL010000232.1:0-2780 GCA_031410075.1 Flavobacteriales bacterium | reverse complement strand
CGCGTAGTGGTCGGAGCTGCTGCCGTAGTACTCGTCCTGGGTGCCACCCACATAGGTGGAGCCCCCGCAGCCATAGTCAATACCACTGCTGTTGAGCTGTACCAGGAAAATATCGTTCGTGAATAACCCGGCATGCACCGGTTGGTAGCCGCCAGCGGAAGTCGGGAAACCACCTCTGGATATACCCGCTGCGATGGCCTCGCCCGCACCGTTCACCACGATGTCCGTGCCTTGGTCCTGCGCATCACCACCCAAGAAAGTCGAATAGATCAGGGCGGTTCCTATGGCGTTCATCCGTAGCGCGAAGGCATCGGTGTTGCCTCCGCCATAGGCGGGCTGCAAAGCACCTGCCGTGGTGGGAAAGCTCGCGTTGAAGGTGGTGCCGATGACGAAAGCGTCGCCACCGAACGTAGCCACGGATGTGGCTTCGCCGGGGCCCAGATAGGTGGCATAGACAAGGCTTACCGGCAACGTATTGCCCAGCTTGATCAGATAACCGATGGCGCCTTCGTCCCCGCTGCCGAAGGTGGTGTCGAAGGCACCGGGGGTCACGGGGAATATGCTGGTGCCGAAGCTCAAATAGACCGACCCGGTCACGTAGGCGTTCCCCGCATCGTCCACAGCGATCCCGTGGCTACTACAGGAACTGAAATTGCCCGCACCAATCCGTACCAAGTAGATCAAACTGGCCGCACCGCTCTGGGTGATGTCGAACTTGGCTGCGAAGAGCTCGCCATCCCCGGACGGATAATTGGTGGCCGCCACTTCCTGCAGATCGCCGATGCTCGTGGTGCCGGTGACGTAGGCAATGCCCGTGGGACCTAGCGCTACGCAATGGCCGTTCTCGCTGCCACTGCCACCGATGAAGGTGGAATAGACCAACGAGGAGCCAGTGGGGTCCAGCACCGTTAGGAAGGCATCCGTGCCTGTGTCGTGAACCGGCTGGTAGGCATTGGGTGTGGAAGGGAAGTTGGTGACGCCCGTGAAGTTGAGGGCCACGGAACCGGTGACGTAGGCTCGACCGAGCGCATCCACCGCAATGGAGGCACCAACCTCAGCAGATTCACCCGGCAAGTAGGTACTGTAGAGCAAGGTGGTGCCATCGCTGCTGAACTTGGCGACGAAGACCTCCCCATACACATTCCCTGGGCCTGAGTAAGCGCCCGGCGTTACGGGGAAGGTGCCGTCGACGAAGCCGGTCATGTACACATTGCCCTCCGCGTCCATGGCAGTGGCGAAAGCGTAGTTCATATTGTCGCTTCCACCCAGCACGCGCGTGTACGAAGCCCACACCATTTCGAAGAGCGGATCGATCACCAGCTCGTGTGCGCGATCGCACTTGCCGTGGATGGCAAAGCCGAAGGTGCTGTCGTTGTGCAGCACGAAGCCCACTTGCACGGCGCGCTTCACACCATCGATCAGTTGCCATGATACCGGCGCGCGTTGGACCTGCGTGCCCAAGACCGTGCTGATCACCAGGTCGCCCGAAGCGTTGAGCGCAAGCCCTTCGATGCCGGCGTACACGGTGCGGATAAGACCGATGTCCGCGCCCGGTTGAAGGACGTGGTCGTACTCGAGGTCGAGACCCGCCGCGTGGAAGTGCAGGTCGATGCCCGGGTAGAGACCACGGTATACGATGCGTTCGTACTCCATGGGATTCACAACCCAACGGGAGCGATCGCTGCCGGAGAGGAAATTGGTGACGCTCTTGCGGCCTTGCTCGCCCCCGATGCGCATGCCGGCATCGATGCCGGCGAAGTACATGTTCCACACCTGGAAGTTCGGCGAGGCGTGGTGGTCCACTCCATCGTCTTCATGCTCCTCATCCTCGGGCTCCACCATGGAGAAGCTGATCCCGTTGTGCAGGAAGGAAACATTCGCCGTAGCGCTACGACCTTTGAAAAGGATAGTGGGGAGCCATTGCCCCTCATTGGCGAGAAATGTCCCCAGCGCATACCCAAGCCCGCCCGCATGCACCGATGCCGGAAGGACGATCGAGAGGCATGCAAGGAAGGCGAGCAATGGTAGGCGCATGGTGTGGTGTGTTCAGCGCAACTGGATCTTGTTGAACAAAGGAGGACCACGGCATACATCGGTCCACCAACGAAGCTGACCAACCGGGACATGCAACGGCCGAAGCGGGTGCGGGATGAGCTCGTGTGGCAATAACGCGACCACGATGGGATGGACCGTTGGAGTGGCCCGCAACGACAGGAGGACTGTATTCGCAAATGCAGTGGAACTTGGACCTTCTAACTTCACCGAGGCCCGACCGCGTATTCACTTTACGCCCCACACCCATGCTTCGATCCATTGCCTTCCTGTTCTTGCTAGTGAGCCCTGCCATCACCCATGCGCAACTCTTCGGGCCGCAGCAGATCATTTCAACCTTGGCGGATTATGCTCAAAGCGTTGCATCGGCCGATCTGGATGGGGATGGAGACTTGGACATGCTTTCCGCTTCCAGCGTAGATGATAAGATCGCCTGGTATGCCAACGATGGCTCGGGGGGCTTCGGGCCAGAGCAGATCATTTCAACCCTGGCAGATGGAGCTACCTGCGTTGCATCGGCCGATCTGGATGGGGATGGGGACCTGGACGTGCTTTCCGCTTCCGGTTCCTTCTTAGCGGGCGATGGCTCGATCGCTTGGTATGCCAATGATGGCTCGGGGGGCTTCGGACCACAGCAGATCATTTCAACCCTAGCGGATCGGGCTCAAAGCGTTGCATCGGCTGATCTGGATGGGGATGGGGACATGGACGTGCTTTCCGCTTCCTTC
>JANNYL010000231.1:0-7108 GCA_031410075.1 Flavobacteriales bacterium | reverse complement strand
GCACGTAGTAGCGTGTTCAGTCGGTTCATGGTCGGCGGTTTTGAGGGTCAAATAGCCCACGGGTTGATGAGCACAACTACCTACGGTGTTGTTACCTCGGTTGGATCATTCACTTGATACTTTTTTTCAAGGGCCCAAGCGAAAGCCCCCTCCGACTGGTCGGAAGGGGCTTCCCTATGTTGTCCCTCGGGGAGGAGGAACAATGAAGACACGGGCTTACTGCACCATCAGTCTTTCACTGTGCACTGCGCCGTTCACAGCGATGCGCACGGCATAAGCTCCTTTGGCCAGGTCACCGTTCAGGTCAAGCACAGTATTCACCACATCGCCATCATTGTTGAAGGCATTATGGTACACGCTGCGACCAACAGCATCGTACATATCGATCTCGATCCGCTGTTGCTCGTCCTGCAAGTTCTCCATGACCAGGTAGACCTTGTCCCCTTGAGTAGGGTTCGGATACAGGCTTATGGTCGCATCATTGATCATTGAGTTGATCGGTGAGCGCTCCGTGAATCCGCCTATAGCTGGTAGGAACAACTTGCATGTCTTGCCAAATGGACCGAAAACATTGGCCACTTTCACACGCACTCGCACGTTCAGGGCCAGGTTCAACGGCAATGGCAAAGTGACCATTTGGTTGGGCCTTATCGTGTTCGGTGTGCGCACGATGCGACGTGAGTATGATCCATGCGGATCGAAGAACCAGAATTGGTAGCTCTGTGCACCCGGCTGGGTGGTAGCGTAAAGCGTTGTGTTCGCCATCACGTTCATCCGGTCGCAGCTGGTGATCTGCAAGCCTTGATTGCTTACAGGTACGCAGAATGGCAACGCCACCGCACTGGTGGTGGTGAACAACCCGTTCGCGTCGATAATGCGACGGCCACTTGCATCAGCGAGTATGTAGCCACCAGCAGTGATACCATTTCCACCGGCATCCGTGACGGTCAGGCGGTAGCAATCAACAGGCAGGCAGATGTTCTCGACGATCGAGTTGTTGCCAAGCACATTGACATAGCCGCCGCCGCTGGCGGTCACACTATTGTCCACATCCCGTCGGATCACCCAGCTGATCTCACTATCGAAATCGTCCGTTTTGAACGTAAGCGTAAGATTTTCTGTGCAAGGCGAACCGTTGCTTGGTGGAAGCACGGTAGGCTGTGTATAGGCCACCGCGTCGCCGCCGCAAGCACTGGTTCCGCTCCAAGGCGCCGCTTCGTAAGGGAACGTGGTGCTGAAGGAGATGTCGTTGGCGTTCACCCCAGTGGTGTAGCCGAGCACATCGAGCAGATCCTGCGTAACCGGGTTGGGTCCACCTGCCGTGTAATCATCATACCACAAGCCGATCGCAGCGAGGGCGATACCGCCCACAGCCTGCAATTCAATGCGCGTAACATCATCCTCCAGTCGGCGACCATTGGGGAAGCCATCCATGTTGGGAATGTTCTGCAAAGCCGTGCTTCCGTTGTAGGCTGGATCAAGCAGACCTGCAACCGCTGCTGCAATGATCCCTTCATTACTGAAAGCTGGACTATTCCGCGGTGTTACAGGTACTGCCATGTTCAAGCGGAGCATATCGCCACCGTTAGGCAGGAAGTTGTTGATGAACGGCTTTCCTGCTGCCAGCGGATTTCCGCCCTTGCCTGTTGCCAATTGGTACGGCGCCAGGTTGGGTACCCCCGTGTGGAATATCGGCCACAGGTCCACGCTGCGCGGCGAACCGGCACCGGGGAGCAACAGCGTACCGAAGATCGCATCATCGAGTGCGGTGCCGGCTACAGCTGGTGTGCCCTTCAATGCGAACAGGCCATCTTGCGTGTTACCGAAATCGAACCCTTGCAAGCTGTTGCGCTGGATCCGTAACGGTGCAAAAGCAGGCACGGCACCGCCGAACAAGCTGTTGTCCATGTAGAGAGCGAGCTCCGGGTTGTAGAAGAAGTTGCCATAGTCGGCCAAGTTGGCGAGGTCCTCGTAAGGCGTTTCGCTGTTCCAACGGTCCTTGTAACCGATCGGGATCACTGCTTCGTTCGTCAGCGGCATACCCAAGCGACTTACTTGGATCCAGCTTCCCGAGAAGGCTGTGCTTCCGTTCATGTTCAAGGTGCGCAATTGCTGGCGACTGGCGCTGGCCCATACACCGATCACGAAATTCGGATCGAGGATGTTGGCAGCCATGGAGACGGCCAAGCCATCTTTTTGCAAGGTGCTGATCGGCACTTGGATCACGATCGTGCTGACGTTCTTGCACGCAACACCATCCTTCGGAATGCCCATTTGGCGGGGTGCATCTCCAAGATCGAAGATGCCGCCGAGGTCCACGAAGAACGGATCATCCACTGGCCCGGCGAACACTTTTTCGCCGGTGGTGGCTGTGGTTACGGCACTTGCCATAAGCGAGGCATAGCTGCTGGCACCGAGACCCGCACCGCCCATGATGCTGCGGGCACCGATATTCGGTGGAGGAACGACCCCGTTGCTCACGATCACCTGGAAAGTCGCACCACCATCGATGCTGCGTTCCATGGTGTACGTGGTCTTCAGGTTCTGCTGGCCCAAGCGGATGTTGAAGAAGGTGCTCGGGTCCTGGTTCGTCTTGGTGAAGGTGACGCGATAGATGATGTCATCACCTGTCGTGCTCACATCATTGTCCACGTGGATCTCGTAGCGGATGCTCTCTCCGAACGAGTAGTAGTTGGGACCTCCCTGTGGCAACTGCAACGGAACGTAGTTGGCCACGATCGTAATGAGGTTCGGGTTGTCCGGTGAACGGAACACATAAAGGTCCGTGTTGTCCGCTAGTGGATCATTGCTGATCAGCGGTGCTTCGCGGTGGCTGCTGGCGGATGCGCCGATAGCGCACAACAGACCACTGGCGAAGACGAATGTCTTCAGCTTGTTTGTCATGGTGATATGTTGTTGGGCCTATACGCCAGTACCCCTCCAAGGAGCGGCCACGTACGGGAATGTTGGTTGGAACGGAGCGTCGTTGGATTCAACACCGGTGCTGTACTGCAGGTTGTTGATGAGCAAGTTGGTAACAGGCGATTGGTTCGGATTGCTCGCATTGTAATCGTCCATCCACAGACCGATCGCGGCGAGGACTACACCACCCACTGCTTGTAGTTCAATGCGGGTCACATCATCCTCCAGGCGACGGCCATTGGGGAATCCGTCCATGTTGGGGATGAATTCGATGTTCGTGTTCGCGTAGATCGGATTTGTCAATCCGGCCACTGCTGCGGCAATGATGCCTTCGCTGCTGAAGTCTGGGCTGTTGCGCGGGGTTACCGGCACGGCCATGTTCAGGCGGAGCATATCACCACCGTTCGGAAGGAAGTTGTTGATGAACGGCTTGCCAGCTGCGAGTGGATTTCCTCCTTTGCCCGTTGCCAATTGGTAAGGCGCCAAGTTCGGAACCCCCGTATGGAATATCGGCCAAAGGTCCACGCTGCGTGGACTGTTCGCTGCAGGCAGCAACAATGTTCCGAAGATCGCATCATCCAAGGCAGTGCCTGCCACGGCTGGTGATCCCTTCAAACCGAACAAACCGTTCTGGCCATTGCCGAAGTCGAAACCTTGAAGGCTGTTACGCTGAATGCGCAAACCAGCGAACGCTGGAACCGCGCCTCCGAACAATGCGTCATCCATGTACAATGCCAACTCCGGGTTGTAGAAGTAGTTTCCGAAAGTCGCGATGTTCGCGAGGTCCTGGTACGGAGTAAGTGCGTTCCAGAGATCCTTGCTTCCCAGGGGCACAACGGCCTCGTTGGTAAGGGGCATTCCGAGGCGGCTCACTTGCACCCATGCTCCTGCATTGGTGCTACCACCACCACTTGCGTTCAAGGTGTTCACTGTCTGGCGGCTGGTGCTTGCCCATACTCCGATCACGAAGTTGGCGTCAAGAATGCTCGTGGCGCTTGCAACACCGAGACCATCCTTCTGGAGCATGCTGATCGGGATCTTGATGCAGATGCTGTGGATGTTGGTTTTCGCAAGACCATCGCGGACCGTGCCACCATTCTGGCGAGGCGCATCGCCCAGATCGAAAATGCCTCCGAGGTCCACATAGAACGGATCATCAGCAGGACCGGCGTACACGGTTTCGCCACTGCTGGCTGTTCCGATCGCGGCCGTCATCAACGCGGCGTAGCTGGCTGCACCCAAGCCAACGGTTCCATCTTCGATGCTCCGTGCACCGATATTCGGTGGTGGAACGATACCATTGCTCAATACCGTCATCCACGTATTACCACCATCCATACTCTTCTCCATGGTGTAGGTCGTCAGCAAGTTTTGCTGGCCCAAGCGGATGTTGAAGAACGTAGTGGGGTCTTGGTTCGTTTTAGTGAACGTGAAACGGTACGTGATGTCATCACCAGCAATGCTGGCATCGTTGTCGATGTGGATCTCGTAGCGGATGTTCTCACCGAAGCTTGCATAGTTGGGCCCGCCGAAGGGTAACTGTGCAGGGATGTAGTTCGCGATGATCGTGATCGTGTTCGGATCATCGGGACTTCGGAAGCAATACAGGTCCGTATTGTCCGCCAGGGGATCGTTGGCGATCAGTGGTGCTTCGCGGTGGCTGCTGGCCCAAGTAGGGGAGAGGTTCCCCAGCCCGATCACGGCTGCACCCGCTACCACTGCTCGCGCAATTTGGTTTCGGTACTTCATTGTTGAATAGGTTTTGGTGTGCTGCTGAAGTGCGACACGCCAAGACATACGGTCAACTGTTGGTGATCGGATCATCGATCCGCAAACAAAAAGGGTGACCTCCCGATCACCCTTTTCGTCGCCATGCGGTAAGGCCCACGTGATCGGATCTCAGCGAGCGTAAGCACGCCGGGTCGATCGCCCCATTGCTTGAAGCATGGCTTGTAATTGCTACAGTAGAAAGCCTGCCGATCACATACGCGAATGGGCCATGGTTTGGATCACCTATTGAAAAAAAAACGACTACGCGTGGTCGACCAACGCTTCTTTCAGCTGCTGCAGCGCAGCGCGCGTTCGCGACTTTACCGTGCCCAAAGGCAAGCCGGTTCTTTCAGCGATCTCTTGTTGCGAGAACCCCTGGTAATACGCCAATTCGATCAGTTCGCGATGTTCCGACTTCAACCTGCCCAGCACGGTATCCATTCCAAGATTGTCCAGCCGGAGTCGCTCTTCATCCGAACCCAGCCGAAATACGTGTTTGTCGATGGCTTGGAGCTTCTCCGATCCGCGGAACTGGGCGGTGCGCACAAGATCGATCGCGGTGTTGCGCGCGATGTTCAACATCCACGTGAAGGTGCGGCCTTTGCTGGGATCGTATGTTGGTGCCGATCGCCAGATCTTCACGAAACTGTCCTGGAGCACCTCTTCCGCTTGATCCGTGCTTCCCACGATCTTCATGATCGTTCCGAACAATGCAGCGGAATACTGGTCGTACAACTGCTCCAAGGCCTTCTGGTCGCCGCGCTGAACGGCTTCCAACAGGACCAAGCCACTATCGGTTGCAGGTGTTTCCAAGGTGGCCAAATGTAGGTGTCGGGTGCTTCGATCAAGTGCACTGTCGTTGGTTCGAAATTGATCAGCTCAGGTGCGCAGAAAAACCAGCTGTTCGTGATTATTCCGTGATAAATGGAACATTGATCGGATCGATCTCGAACTCCTTACAAGAAGCTTATTACAGCCGCAGTTGTCGCCGCATTGCTGAGCAAGTTCACTACGTCATTGGTCATCCACCTCCAACCGCGCACCAGTTCTTCACCTTGGTCAGCCATGGATCCTTCCGAAGTGCGATATCGCGCTTGAAACGCCGACCCCAATACACTATCGAGCAGCATGCCGATAACCCCAACGGCGGTGGTGAAAGTCAGGCCGACTTCCAATATGGCTTCATGCCCTCTCATGAACTGGGCGGACCAAACCGCGGAAAACAAGCCGATACCTCCCACTACTCCGCCAAGCGTTCCTGCCCAACTGATCCCGCCGGACAAACCAGGAGCAACACGCTTGAAACGCAGAATATCCCATGTGGTACCCTTCACCGCTATTCCGATCTCGCTGCTCCAAGTATCCGATGTGGCAACAGCCATTGAGATCAGCATTCCTGTGTAGCCGGCTTGTTCATGGCCAAGTGGGATCAATGCGGCGCATAGCCCGTAAACGAGCCCATTGCATAAGACCTGCATCGCATCACGCGGCTTTCCTTGTTTGACATCGCTCTGGGTTGTTCGATCCTGCTGAAGCAGTTTCCCGAGCAAAGTGCTGCTGCCGAAGAAGAAGAAGAGTGGCGCGTGCCAGAAAATTCCAGCGCAGAAGATCACCCATGCGCCCAACGCTGAGGCCGCGATCGCACCACTCACCGCAAGCCAGCCTTTGCTGACCGTTACCCATGAGAACACCAGAATAGCCCCGAGGATAACAAGAACTGTTGGCCATTGCAGACCAATAGATGAATTGATCAAGACATGTTCTGAACCCATCATGCGATCAAGGTCGTGCAGCGTGAACAACTGCGATCGACAGTGCATCGCGGAACAATTTTTCGTTCACCTTTCCCAGATGCATGATCGTAGCGCCTTTCTCGCCCCATTTGCTCGGGTGCGGCTCGAATTGGCCAGGATGCGCATCGATCAGTTCGATCTGCTGCTCACTGTTCAACATCAATACAGCAAAGCCCTCATCCAGCCATAGCGTCATGAACGTTCGACCCGGTATGGCTCCTGTTTTTTTCGCACCGATCCGAAAGGCCACTTTACCGAAGTGATCGTACTCTTCGGCGTTGAACCCTTTCAACACGATCGCACGTGCTCCTTCAACATCCATGGCTGCCAAACTACAGCGGTATCCGCATCATCTTCGCGGAATGCGAACCCTTTTTCTGCCGGCTATATTCGGTATTGTGTCGGGATCGGCCCAACCCGTTCCACCACATTTGTCATCGCCCGCAATGGCCTTGGTGCATGCGGACAGCAAGCCCTTCGTTTTTGGTGAAGTTCTCCAGTTGAATTCGACCGTGCTTGGGCAGGATCGCGTGCTGAACGTCCATTTGCCAGAGGGTTATTCTCCGGACAGTTCAACCACGTATCCGGTGATCTATGTCCTCGATGGTTCCGCGAACGAAGAC
>JANNYL010000230.1:0-3609 GCA_031410075.1 Flavobacteriales bacterium | reverse complement strand
GTTCCAAATTTTTGTCAACGTAACCATTATTCTTCGACCACTGCGAAAGAACCCGACAAATATTCAGCCTTGCGTGTATACCCTTTTCACTCGCGAACTGATACTCGTAAGCGCTTCGTAAGGAATTGTGCCCAGTGCCTTAGCGTACTCCTGCACCGAATGCCCAGGACCAAAGACGATGGCAGTGTCACCTGCCGCGCATTCGATGGCGCTCACATCCACCAAGCACATGTCCATACAGATGCTGCCAACGAAACGGGCAGGCTTGTCGTGAATCCAGAGTTTGCCATCGCCTTCAACCAAGTGGCGTGAAAGACCATCGGCATAGCCTATCGGAAGGATGGCAATACGCATATCCCGTTCCGCGAAAAACCGGCGACCATAACCTACGCTATCACCTTTGGGAACAGTCTTGATTTGCGCGATTACTGTTCGTAGGCTTGTCGTTGGAATCAGTACTTGCGTTTCAGCTGGAGTTGCCCCGATCCCATGAAGACCAATGCCAATCCGAACCATATCAAACTCTGCCTCTGGGAATCTGGATGCGCCAGCAGAGTTGGCAATGTGTCTTAATGGAGTACTTCCCAGTGCTGCGGATATTTCTCTCGAAACGTGCTGAAAATCTGCTATCTGTTTCCGAGTAAACTCATCATGCGTGGGGTCTCCACTTGCCGCTAAATGCGATACGATTGAGGCAATGCGAAGTCTTCCTTTCGATTCGAGCAGGCGAAGCAACAGTGGCAAATCCGAAGGTAAGAATCCCAGCCGATGCATCCCCGTGTCAATCTTCAAATGCACTCCGGGAACATCCATGTGCGCGGCAGCATAGGCTATAGCATCTCGCAGGCTCTTGTCGTCATAGACTTTGGGTTCCAAGTTGTGCTCGTGCAAGGTCTCCCAAGGCACCGGTTCGGGATTCATGACCATGATGGGCGTCTTGATACCGTGCCGCCTCAGCTCAACCCCTTCATCTGCATATGCTACCCCTAAATACTCTATACGGTGATGCTCATAGAGGTGCGCCAATTCTATAGCACCACTACCGTAGCCAAAAGCCTTCACCATTGCCATGATTCGCACACCGCTCTTGACCTGCGATCGGTAATGGTTCAGGTTGTGCCTTACCGCATCGAGGTCCACCTCAAGCACGGTACCATGCACTTGATTTTGCCACCGCAGCACAGCCCGTTCGAGTTCGAAGCGTCGTGCGCCTTTGATCAGCACAACAGCACCCTTAAAGGATGTCGTGCGTTCTGTCAGTAACAATTCCTCAGTGGTCTGGTGAAATCTCGAGCCCTCTGGGAGTAAATCTCTTTGCGCACTGATAGCGGGGCCAACACCTACTAGGTGCAGAATCCCTGATGCCTTCAGCAAGCGAGCGACTTCGAGATAGAGTTGCGCATCGCCCACTCCGCTTTCGGCGATGTCGCTCAAAACCACTATCCGTTCGCGTCCATGCGCGATGCGTCGTTGGTGTTCCAACGCTACGGCGAGGGACGAAAGATCGCTACTGTAACTGTCATCGATCAACGTGGAACCGTGCCGACCTTGCATGGTGCGCAAGCGCATGTCCACCGGCACGAGGTACGCGAGTCGTTCGTTGATCCATTCGGTCGTACGGCCCAGATGCAAACACACAGTGATACAGCTCAACGCGTTCTCCAAACTAGCCTCGTCGGTGAACGGGATCGTGAAGGTTCGTGCCGTTGCATCGTATTCCACATGGACATGCGTGGCTTCGCCAGCGATCTCGTGGGTGGTGACCTGAACGAAGTCTGCCGCGCTACCATATCCGACTCTCGACCAATCCTTGGGCTGAACGTTCGGTAGGAGATAGTGGAGCTCGTTCAGTTCGCTCCCGTCGGTCGGATGGATCCAAACCTGGGCATGTGCGAAGAGCTTCAATTTCTCGATCGCCTTCGCTTGGCCGCCTTGGTCTTTGAACGCTTCGTCGTGCGCACTGCCAAGGTTCGTGAACACCCCGATCGTTGGCTGGATGATAGGCTCCAGCTTCTCCATCTCCCCCGGCTTGCTGATGCCCGCCTCGAAGATGCCCAACGTGTGTTCGGGCCCCATACGCAAAACACTCAACGGCACGCCCACCTGGCTGTTCCAGCTGCCCGGGCTGCGCACGATGTTCTCTTCGTGATGGAGCATCTGCCAGAGCCACTCCTTCACGATGGTCTTGCCGTTGCTGCCCGTTATGCCGATGACCGGAATGTTGAAATGCGAGCGGTGCCAAGCGGCGAAGCGCTGTAGGGCAGCAAGCGTGTCCTCTACGATAATGGCGTTCACACCTTCCACCTCCGAAATGCGATCCTGCTGCACGATGAAGTCGCACAAGCCCTTGCTCCTCAATTCGGCGATATGGTCGTGGCCATCATGCCGTGGTCCACGGAGTGCAATAAAAAGAGCGCCTGGTGATGTATCCGCATGGCGAGAATCAATGATCACCCTATCGATGTCGGCTCCTACAGCCGTTCCCATTACAAGCCTTCCGCCCACTGCTTCGGTGATGGTGGCCATGGAGTAGCGGAAGGCGCTCATCCGTTGGCAGCTTGCTGAGCGGAAATGGCCATATCGAAGCAGCCACGGCAGAGCGGTTCATAGGTGTCGGTCTCCCCGAGCACCACCAACTCCTTGTGCGCCGTGGTGCGGTGGCTGAACGTGGCCAGCTCACCACACCGCATGCAGATGGCGTGGACCTTCGTGACGAACTCGGCCATGGCCATCAATTGCGGCATGGGTCCGAAGGGCCGGCCCTGAAAGTCCATATCGAGCCCAGCAATGATCACACGCACGCCCTGGCCGGCGAGCTGGACACACACCGCAGGCAAGCCATCATCGAAGAACTGCGCCTCGTCGATACCCACCACTTCAATATCGCCCGCCAGCAAAAGCAGGTTGCTGCTGCTGGGCACAGGCGTGCTGCGGATGGTGGTGCCTTCGTGGCTTACCACATTGTTCTCATCGTAGCGCGTATCAACCCCTGGCTTGAAGATCTCCACCTTCTGTTTGGCGAATTCAGCCCGGCGCAAACGGCGGATCAGTTCCTCGGTTTTACCGCTGAACATGCTGCCACAGATCACTTCCACCCAGCCTTTGCGTTGCGAGCGGCTGGCAGCACGTTCCAGGAACATTGGTCGGGTTAAAGCCCTGAAGTGAGGCTGGTCCTGAGTTCCAGCTACTTTTGGGTCGGTGCGAAGTTAGATGGATCTTCGCGCAATGCTTTACGGTCACCCAGGATCGCCAACGCCCGCATGAACGACGCCCAACCCACAGAGCACATGCATCAACTGCTGGCCAACTTGGAGCGAGCGCTTCGAGACCTGGATGCTGGCAAATTGGATCTGGATGGACTCGATGAAGCCAGCAAACAAGCCCAATCGCTTTATGAGCGTCTAATCGTTCTTCGGCACAAGGCACGCGAAGGGCAGCAGCCTAAGGCACCGTCGACACCGCTTTCAGTGGTGAAAGAACCCCAGACCGAGCCGTCTTCTGCCGAACTACCGGCGATGCGTTTGGATACCCGGCCTTCTGAGACTTCCCCGCGCCAGACATCCTTGATCGATGCGATCGCGGAGACGGAAACAAAACCGGCCAAAAAGG
>JANNYL010000229.1:0-1819 GCA_031410075.1 Flavobacteriales bacterium | reverse complement strand
ACACGAACTTGGCGCTCTTGGCGTCTTGGCGTGAGTTCTCATTTCCACCACGTGATCAACGGCCGCGTCATCTCCAGCCCGAACTTCCTTGCCTCCTCCAGCTTGAACGGCCCGTGCATCTTCAGGTAGAGGTCGAAGGTGATCGGTCCTTCCTGGTCGGCCTTGAAGTTGGTGTGCCAGTAGTTGTTGAGGGCGTAGAGGTAGAGGGTGCTACTGCTCTTCGCCTCGCTCTTCCAGGCTTTGTATAGCTCTGGGTTGGTGCCCTTGCCGGGGTTCACCTTGCGCTCGTCCACCATGTCACCCACTTCCCAGATCGCGCCTTGCGGACACACGATGGTGACGCCCATGGTGTCGTTGCTCACGTCGATCCAGCGCTGGGCGCAGAAGAAGTCGTTGTTACTGCCGGGTATGCGGCCGCTCTCGGGTGTGATGCACGTATCACTGATGCCGATGCGGACGGTGGCGTTGGGGATGTTGAAGGGGAGGGCGATGTGCGTAGACCCTTTGTCTCTGCTCATTCCTGACCTCATCGAAACCGATGCATGACGGTACCCATCGAAGAGGGATAGAACGGTGACCGCGCTATCGCCGGATGCGTATCCGTACGTCGCAATGACGCGGTGGAGCATCGGGTTCTCCTCGGTCCATTTGTGCCATTTCAATGTTGGATGTGTGGGCAGACGAGGATCATAACCCGGAATTCGAAGTTGTTCGAATGTTCCTGCACCTGAGGGGTCATTCTTTGAGTAAGACCCGTCAAAGTTCATTCTCATGATCTCGTAGTCAATGATCTCTCCCGGGCCACGAACCAGCGCGGAACGACTCATGGGCTGAACGGTCATTTCGAATAGTTCTCCTTCCGAATTCAGTCCGTAGGAGTGGATGAATTTGCTCGTTGTATCATAGAGCCCGTCATTGCTCATATTGTTGTCCATAGAGTTTCCAAAGACATCATGCGGACCATTCTTGAGTGGGCGATCATACAGATGTACTTCGCAGTATTGAGAGTGTTTCCACGGAAGCGTGTTGATGAGGAATAGTGTATCTCCTGATGGTTGGTGGTCCATCAAAAGGGAATCCATACGGTTCACATACCACCCTGCACTATCCGCGAAGTCCTGCTTCACCCGCCATTGATCCTTCGTGAAGTGCGCATCCGGATCGCTGATGCTGCACCACGCGCCCCAGGTGTGCTCGTGCCACATCACGATGCTGCGCTTGGCCCGGTAGAGCAGGTGCGGGTCGATCCGCTTGCCGAGGATCTTCGCCGCGTCGATCAGGTTGGAAAGTCGCGCGCTGAGCACGCGAACCTCGCCTTCCTCCTTCGCTGTGCTGTACGCGCCATCCTCCCAATAGGGTGTGAAGTCGCCGCTCCAGGTGGGGATGCTCTTGCCGTACTTCGTTTCGAACTCCTGCATCATCGTGCCCGCGTTGGCGATGATCAAGTGTGGTGATGCGTACTTCTCGTTCCAGTCGCGCACGAAGTCGCTGAGCGTGCTGTCCACCGGACCGTTGTCGCTCACGATGTTGTAGCGCCACTGCACCATGTCGTAGGGGTAGCCCTTGGCAGCGAGCTCGTTCATGTAGGCGGCGATCTTCCGCGTGCCGCGCTCCTTGAGGGCCCCGGCCGTGTAGCCGTGCCAGCCGCCGTAGCCCTGGCCGGCCGTCCACACGAGGATGCTGTCTCTGCCAGTGGTGCTTTTCCACCAGTAGGGTTTGTCGCCCTGTTCGCGCAGGGTGCTGCCGATCCGGTCGCCGCCATCGGGCATGTCGGGGATGTAGTTGGGGCCCTGGCTCAGGTAGCGGACGCCGTGTGCGG
>JANNYL010000228.1:0-3975 GCA_031410075.1 Flavobacteriales bacterium | reverse complement strand
GTTTCTCACTTGGGGTCGGGGCAACGCTCATCTCAGCATATTTCACTTGCTGCTCTGGGGTGAGGATCTTCTTCAATTCAACTTCACGCTCCGCCATCATGCTGATCACTTTGGCTTTACGCTCCTCCAACGGCATGTCGGCGGCCATTGCATTGTGCGCCTTGTAGTAGTTCGAATTCAGGTCCTTTACCTGTTGCGTCTGCTCCGTGCTTATCTCCACACGTTTGATCAAAAGCCCGATGTTGATGCCTTTGAAACCATCGTTGATCCGAGGAGCCACAGCGCTTGTTGTGGCTGTTGGTGTAGGCTTCGGGGATCCGACCACCTGGTCTTGGGCAATGCCGGCGGTTGCAAGAATGATACCGCCCGTAATGGCGGCTATACGAATGGCGAGCTTCATGATCGTTCTGCGTTCAGTTGGTTAGGGTTGGCGAATTTGTCGCTGTTATGACGTGCAAGATGGTGCATTTGGATGCTTTAACGGAAGATCTTTTCCAAAAAAGTAGCTCGAAGCACGAATGTCAGTCCGCTAAGGTTGATCGTACAGGGGATGGTCCTTTCTGGAATGACACTGGCCAATGGGCCCCTGGGGGCTATTCGATAACCCGGCCATCCTGCTTCACAGTATCAGGAGAAATACCTTTCAACCCTTGACCTAAGAACGAGAAAACGCGTTACGTCAGCTTGGCCGCGGACATAGGAAGCTGCACCTGCTCTCCAACAACGGTTCGTTACGAGAGCAATCGCTGCCTCAGAGCGAACTCCAATTGCTGGTTACATGCAATAAGTCGCTCGGTATAAGTAGCCCTCGCCTCTTCTGCCATTATTTCGGCGAATGCTCTTCGAACAGCTGCGCGAACGGTTTCCAATTCCCAAGGCTTTTGAATATAGAAGCACGCTCCCCCGCTGTTCAGCGCGTCGACAACTGCCTGCAGGTCGGCATATGCGGTCACCAACATGCGCCGCACTAGAGGAAATCGATCACGAACATGCACAAGAAGCTCACTACCGGTAATGCCAGGCATGCGCTGATCCGTGATGAAAACATGAACGTGGTTCATCTCGAGATGGGCCCAAGCTTCTTGCATACTTGCTGCGCAGAGCACCTTGAAGTCCTTGCGGAAGGCAGATTCGAAGGCTTGTCGATTGCTTGGTTCATCATCCAGGTAAACGACACAAGGAGCAGGTTCCAAGGAGGTGTTTGGGCTGATGTGCATGGCTTTGGAGCGAATGGATGCGATGATGTCATACGGTGGTTGAGTGAAAGGGTTCGTCGAAATAATTGTTGATAAGTTGTTCATAACTCGAGGATGCATAGATTCGCCCCATTCTTGAAACCTTCCGCTACTCCCCGGAACGAACTAGATGGACATTTTACTTGAAGCGTTGACCAGCGCTTCAGCGAACGACCGGGACGTTTACCGGCCGGAATTCTTCAGGCTTACGAATCCTTTGGACCGGGCTCGTATGCAGGAAGTGCTGAAGAGTGTCCCCGGTATACGGGTTCACGATGAGTTGCATAGCCAGCTCACCGAGCTGGTGCGTTCCTTGGATCCGTCGGTGAAATTCACACGGCCAGAGTTGGATGATGCAGCTGTATCCCACCTCGGCGGTATCCCTGCGGAGCATTATGGGGTCTGGGTGTTCTATCCATGGAGTTCCCGCTTGGTGCATTTGCTCGATGAGACCGAGTTCGCATTGGTACGTACTGATCGCAACCGGAACAAGATCACGCGGGAGGAACAGGCCATACTTTCCAGCAAGAAGATCGGCGTCTTGGGTCTTAGCGTCGGTCAGAGCATTTGCCTTACGCTGGCTCTGGAGCGCAGTTTTGGCGAACTGCGGATCGCCGATTTCGATACGCTGGAGTTGAGCAATTTGAACCGGATCCGCAGTGGGGTCCACAGTATGGGTCACCTGAAAACGGTGAATGTTGCTCGCGAGATCGCCGAGTTGGATCCCTTCTTGACGGTGACGTTGTTCAACGAAGGCGTTTCACGCGATAACATCGACCGCTTTTTGACCGAAGGCGGCAACCTCGACATCCTTGTGGACGAGTGCGATAGCGTTGAAGTGAAGATCTTCTGCCGGCAAAGGGCGAAAGCGCTGCGCATACCGGTGATCATGGATACCAGTGACAGAGGAATGCTGGATGTGGAGCGCTTTGATCTGGAACCGGAGCGACCGATACTGCATGGGCTCATCGAGCATTTGAACGTCGATGATGCGGCCAATGCAAAGACGAATGAAGAAAAACTTCCTTTCGTGCTCCCGATCCTGAATATCGATACCCTCAGCAAACGGATGAAAGCCAGTATGCTGGAAATCGAAAGTAGCGTTACCAGTTGGCCACAACTAGCGAGCAGTGTTGTAATGGGAGGGGCTCTGGGAGCTGATACCTGCCGTCGCATCGCATTAGGGCAGTTCAGTGCTAGCGGAAGATGGTTCGTTGACTTGGATGAGATCGTTGGCGTCGAAAAAGAGAAACTCTCCCAACCACCCTCAAGCGTACATGTAGATGTTCCCCACTCCATTGCCGAAGTGCGAATGGTCGAAATAGCTGAACAATACACCGCTGATCGGTCGCCGGAAATGTCTTTTGACAAAGCCGTGATCGAGGCATTGGTAGAAGCCGGATGCATGGCACCTTCAGGCGGCAACAGTCAACCGTGGCAATTCCTCTCATATGATGGCCGGTTGTTCGTTTACATGGACCCAGCTCGAGCTTTCAGCACTATAGACCCTGGACAGATCTACGCCACACTTGCAATTGGCGCCAGTTTGGAGAACATTCGTTTGAAAGCTACTGAGCTGGGTTTTGGTGTTGCCATCAATACACATCCTGAGCCGGCCTTCCCGGAGCTTATTGCGGTGGTCGATGCGACCTTGGTTCCGGTAGAAGCGGACGATCTGCACACTGCCATTGCGCTGCGCTGCACCAATCGCAAAAAGGGCAATGGGAAAGGGATCCCGGTTGGCTTATTGCACAATATGGAACGTGCAGTAGCGGCATTAATACCTGAAGCTTCAGTGCAATTCTCTCAGGATCACTATAGGATAAGCGAGGTAGCTGCCCTGTGTGGAAGAGCTGAGCGGGTGCGCATGTTAAATCCAACCACCCATTGGGACATGTTCAGCCGCGAAATGCGATGGACCGCTGAAGAAGCAGAGAAAACGGGTGATGGTGTCGACCTCAGGACGTTGGAATTGGGCCTTTCCGATCAGACCGGTTTAAAGGTAGCTGCTGATTCCGAAGCTATAGCGATGCTACGCCAATGGCAAGCAGGAACTGGAATGGAAAAACTTTCCCGGAAACTTATCTCTGCATCGGCGGCATTGGCAATCGTGTTTATGCCCGACCTCACGTTGGCCAGTGTCTTGCGGGGAGGGATGGCGGTACAACGCCTCTGGTTGCAGGGCACGTTATCCAAACTTGCCCTGCATCCTGCGTCAGCTCCGATCTTCATGGGTATTCACGAACGGTTCGATCGCCAAGGATTGTTTTCCCTCGCCGAACGAACCGAATTGAAGGAGATCCACGAAAGCCTGCTCACTCTGTTTCCAGGCAATTCTGGTGAGGCTTTGTTCTTGTTACGCTTGGACCACGCTGACCCGCCAACCGTGCGCAGCCTTCGTCGCCCGATCAATGAAGTTTTCCACGTCCACCAACCTATGATCGCATGAACACTGAACAAATTACGATAAGGGCGTTCAGGGCAGTGGATGACAAAGCCGGATGCGCCGAATATTTGCGTGAGCATATCCGAGTTCTCGATGACATTGGAGTAACTAGCATTGTCGTCCCTGA
Organism: Flavobacteriales bacterium; assembly: GCA_031410075.1. Taxonomy (GTDB): domain Bacteria; phylum Bacteroidota; class Bacteroidia; order Flavobacteriales_F; family PHOS-HE28; genus PHOS-HE28. The sequence goes on along the minus strand of JANNYL010000228.1, from coordinate 167 downwards.
TTTTGAATGGTGCCGAGATCCGAATGTTGTGGTAGTCGTAGCAGAGCATAGTGAATTAGGCATGGTTGCAGGAATGCGCCTTCACCACGGGCTATTGGGTCTTGAACTTCCACTTGAAAAATTCTTGAAGAAGCTTGACCCATCGGTTCCAGCTGAAATTTCAGCTC
>JANNYL010000227.1:0-3367 GCA_031410075.1 Flavobacteriales bacterium | reverse complement strand
CCACGCGAAAGGTGGTGCTTGGTTCTATCGGCGAAAACGGTCATGTCGCGCATAAGTTGAGCTAGCGGACTTACAATATGCTCTGTGCTCAATTTCGGAACCTGGGCTGCACTCTTCTTTTCACTTTCGCCGCTGGTGGCATCTTCACTGTTGCAAGCGGAAAGCAACAGGAGGCAAGCAAAACCGAATTGTCGATAGGATACTCTCATCGGGCGGAAATAAGCGGAACGCATCAAACTTAGTCAGGCGACCTGAGCCCAGAAGTGGCCTGACAACCTGACCATCTGCCCGTTTTGGCCTGATCATGGAGAGTGCGCCTGGAGAATGACCGTCCCGATCGATCATGCACGGAAGCGATTGACCACCGCTCTGATCCCGCCACTCTTGGTCGTGATCCTATTGTGGATCGTGTTCATGGCCGACCATTTTCTGGATCTTCGGCTCTATCGGCTCGGAGTATTGCCGCGCGACGTTCACGGCTTATGGGGCGTCCTTTTTTCTCCGCTCATTCACGGTAGTTGGGACCATTTGATCGCCAACAGTGCGCCTATCCTCGTACTCGGGTGGATGCTGGTGTATTTCTATCCCAAAGCCTCATGGCGTGTGGTTGTGGCTTGTTGGGGTTTGGGAGGTTTATGGGTGTGGTCAACCGCACGGGAGAACTACCACATTGGCGCAAGTGGGGTTATCTACGGACTGGCAGCGTTCCTTTTTTTCAGCGGATTGATCCGCCGCCGTGTTGCCTTGATGGGCGTTTCACTTATTGTGGTCTTCCTCTATGGAAGTTGGATCTGGGGTGTGTTGCCGCTTGAACCGGAAAAGAGCTGGGAAAGTCATCTCTTCGGGGCATTCGCCGGGGCGATCATGGCTTGGTTCTACCGCAATTCACCAACGGCCCATGTGCCGCCACCTCTGGTACTGGAGGATGAAGAAGAAAGCGAGGAGCACCCGGTTATCGTATACGACCAAATGGTTGGTGATCAGAATGCGGCAGTCACACCCCGTGAACCTGTTCGCTTCGATCCGGGTAGCACGAACACTACACTGCCACCGCTCTCAGAAAGGAGATGAGTTGTTCTTCGATGATCGAAATCCGTGAGCCGCAGCAAATGCGACCACGGGACCTACTGCTTGATCAACGTGGCTAGTTCCTTCTCCTTGTCCAACAGCTTCAACTTGTTTCCGTCCAGGCTGTATGAATTCGTCGTTCGAAGAGCTGACATGAACGCGTTTTCGGTTGGCTGAGCCTTCTCGCAGAACATCTTGGTACTCGCAAGCCCTGGGAAGGAAACCGAGGTACCTTCCAGCTTCATCGAGCCCATCAGGTTATTGCAACCACCGAAGCCGCTCAAGTTATTGTCCTTGCCAAGTAACAGGAACGGTGTTTTCACACCCTCCGGTAATTTGATCGCTTCACCAGCAAGGCTGCTCAGGTTCCATTGCGTACCGGTCAAAGCCGTCGTTGGGTCCATTGCTGCGGATGGGTTCTTGTCGCATTTTTCAGCTGTGAGGGTGAAGAAAAGGGCGGACGCGAAAATGGAAAGGTGTATGGTCTTCATGGTGCCGTGTCAGGCGAAAGTAGTGCCGGAAAAAACGAAGAGTCCCCACAATGGGGACCCTTCGATAAAAAAAGCGTGGAGGATGTGATCGCGTTGGCGATCAGTTGTTCAACATCACAGGCATCACGAGCATCAGCAAGTCTTCGCCGTGCTCACCACCCTCACCCGGAAGCAGGATGCCTGCGCGGTTCGGTGCGCTCATTTCCATGATCACGTGCTCGCAGTTCAGGTTGCTCAGCATATCCATCAGGAACCGGCTGTTGAAGCCGATCGTCATGTCTTCACCCTCGTATCCGCAAGTGAGCTTTTCGTTGGCCTCGTTAGCGAAATCCAGGTCTTCCGCACTTACCGCCAACTGGCTGCCAGCAATGTTCATTCGAACCTGGTGCGTGGTCTTGTTGCTGAAAATTGCCACACGACGAACGCTGTTCAGGAAAGTCTGCCGGTCGATAGTGAGTTTGTTCGGGTTCTTCTTGGGGATCACCGCTTCGTAGTTCGGGTATTTGCCATCGATCAAACGGCAGACGAGAACGATGTTGTCGAAGGTGAACGATGCGTTGTTCTCGTTGTAGGCAACGGTAACATCGGCGTTCGTGTTCGCCAGTGAATTCTTCACCAGGTTCAACGGCTTCTTGGGCACGATGAAGCTGGCTGTTTTCGGAGCCTTGATGTCCGTACGTGTGTAACGAACAAGTTTGTGGGCATCGGTGGCTACGAACCGAACGGCGTCATCCGCCAGCTCGAAGAAGATCCCGCTCATGACGGGACGCAGATCATCGTTGCCAGTAGCGAATATGGTCTTGTTGATCGCCGTGGCCAAGGTGCCAGCAGGCATCACGAATGAACTCGGCGAGTCCAGCACAGGGCTTTTCGGGAATTCGGCCCCGTTGTGGCCGGTCATTTTGTATTTTCCTTGGTCGCTGCTGATCTCGATGCCAAAGTGCTTGCCATCTACCGTAAAGGTGAGCGGCTGCTCCGGGAAAGCCTTCAGTGTATCCAAGAGCAAGCGCGCAGGTATCGCAACGCTTCCCTTGTCTTTTGCTTCAACTGGCAAGGTGGCCGTAATGGTGGTCTCCAGGTCGCTGGCAGTAACGGTAAGCTGCTTATTGTCGATCTCGAACAGGAAATTGTCAAGGATAGGTAGCGTATTGCTGCTGGCGAGCACGCCCTGAAGCGTCTGTAGTTGCTTCAACAAGGAAGTGCTGGATACAATGAACTTCATATCGGTTGTTTTTTGGGTTCTGTACTTCCGCTGCGCTAGGTCTTTCTGGAAGCGCCGCGAATATACCCGGGCTGTAACCGCCTATTGGGGCAGTTTATCAACAACGACGCGGCTTTATCAACGATCAGCGGGAACGAGGTCCGCAAGCCCGCGTAAGTAGCCGCTGAGCCTTCCTGTTCAGGCCATATCCGTCATTGCCAGTGCCGCTGAACTGGGATCAACCTTTTCGGTTTATGACCTACGGCTGCGTTGTTCCCTGGGGTGGGTGCCAACGGATCTGCCCAAGAAAGGGCACCATTCGGTCGAACCAGTAGCGCTGCACCACCACCAATGCGGTATCGTTCACGAGAGCGTGCATACGGTCCACATCGTTCACGAGTAGAACCATTTCCGCAGTGCGCTCACCCGGGTACGGGTTCTTTTTCCAGAACGGAACGCGAATGCTTGTTCCGTCCGTGGAGTTGATGGTGAGGATGTGCCATGGCTTGGAGGCTTTTGTGCTGTCCTGCTGGGCTTTGCTGAACGTGCGCTCGAAATACTCGAAGTGCGCATCTCGCATGTGCATCATCAGGTCTTGCGCAATGGT
>JANNYL010000226.1:0-1299 GCA_031410075.1 Flavobacteriales bacterium | reverse complement strand
TTGGAAGATGTGATCCAGCACACACTCGCCGACAAGAACAAGCACGAATTCATTTTCAGTGTCTACTTCGGCCGGAACGTGAACCGCACGTACGATAAGCTCGCACATGAGCTCTACAAGGTGTTCCAAGCACCATTGATCCGCGCGCGGTTCGTAAAAGGCGAAAAGTGGGAATTGCGCTCTATCAAGGCCATTCCGTACAACGACATTCCAGAAGAACACCTGCCGTTCGTTCGCAAATACGCCTCGGATTATTTCAGCAAGAAGCGCTACGACAAGGCCCGGGAGGACCGTTCGGCCTACGACTTGGCCATTCTCGTGAACCCTGAGGACAAAGCTGTTCCGAGCAACAAACGTGCGATCGTGAAATTCCGTCAGGCTGCAGAGGAAATGGGCTTCGCGGTGGATATCATCGGGCCGGATGACATTGATCGATTGGGCGAATACGACGCCTTGTTCATTCGGGAAAATACCCACGTGAACGACCACACCTACCGTATGGCCCGCAAGGCGCAAAAAGAGGGTCTTGCTGTGATGGATGCACCGGATGCGATCCTGAAGTGCAACAACAAGGTCTATCTCGCTGAAGTGATGCTGGCGAACGATGTGCCCACACCGCGCACCATGATCGTGCACAGCGAGAACCGGGATGAAGTGGCGAAGACCTTCGGCTTTCCGGTTGTGTTGAAACTACCCGACAGCACCTTCAGCCGCGGCGTGGTGCAGGCAAAAACACCGGAAGACCTGGTGCTGAAATTGGATGAACTCATGAAGGATAGCGATCTCGTTATCGCACAGGAATTCATGCCAAGTGATTTCGACTGGCGCATTGGTGTCCTGGATGGAAAACCGCTCTATGCCTGCAAGTATTTCATGGCAGCCGGGCATTGGCAGATCTACAACTGGGAAAGCGGCACCAAGAAGGGCCAAGAAGGGGAAGCCACCACCATGCTGGTTGCGGATGCGCCCAAGGAGATCATCAGTGCAGCGGTGAAAGCTGTGATCGCCATTGTAGGAAACCAGGGCCTGTTCGGTGTGGATGTGAAGGAAGTGGGCGGTAAACCCTACGTGATCGAGGTGAACGAATGCCCCAATATCGATCACGGTGTAGAGGATCTCGCGTTGGGCGACGAACTTTACAACAAGATCATCGGTAGCTTGAAGAAGTGTATCGAGCGAAAGATCGGGGTGGTAACAACAATGGAATAGACACTCGCAGGAGCCGGATCCTCGGTCAAGTGGTTTGACAGATACCGCTCCTGCCAATTCTCAAGTAAATGGCCCAAAAGAAACCTTATA
>JANNYL010000225.1:0-1998 GCA_031410075.1 Flavobacteriales bacterium | reverse complement strand
GTGCGGCCCTTCATGCTTGGTCGGTGATAGTCGACCGTGATGTCGGTTGTGCCGATCCGCTGCGTTACTGAACCACGTTGGCTTTCACATGGTAGATCGAGCAGAGTGTATTGGGAATGAAGCCTGATGGGAGTGGCGGAAGACAAGGAAGCCGCGATCAGTAAGGAGTGCAAGGTGCGCATAGCAAAAGGGGTTAGGGGCCTTGAAACTATGCGACAGCCTTTACCAGAATGTCTTGCAAATGACCAACTGTGGAAAACGGGTCAGGCGCCGCGCTCATTCCCAAGAACTACATGCTGAAGATGTCTTCAGAGGTCTCGCGGTTTGGGTTGAACGGACGGTCTTTCGAGCCCGCCATCTGATCGCAGTAGCGAACCCCGGAGAGCTGATACTACACGGTCTGCTCCTGCAACGTCTTCGCGATCTGCTCCTTGTAACTGCGACCGCTCACGATACGCTCGCCATTGGCCATGCTGAATATGAACTCGTTATTGCCGCTGTATCGATGACTTCGCACATGTGTGTTGTGTACCATGTAGCTCCGATGGATACGCAGGAAACGCACCGGATCGAGCTCGGTCTCCACGGCGTTCATCGTCATGCGATAGAGGTGGTGCTTGTCTTTGAGCTGCAAGTGCAAGTAATTGCCTTCTGCGCGCAGGTAGATGATGTCGTCCACAGGGATCTTGTACTCCCGGCCTTTCTCTTTGATGATGAACTGCTCGGTGTATTCGCTCTTGGCATGCATGTGCTCGCGCATCAGGTCCAGCAGCTTGCCGGTGAGCTTGCTATTGGTCCGCATTTCGAGATGCTTCTTCGCCTTGTCGAGAGACGATTGGAAACGTTCATCGTCATATGGTTTCAGCAGGTAATCCACAGCGTTCACATCGAAGGCCTTCAAAGCGTATTGGTCGTGCGCGGTAACGAAAACCACGAAAGGCATGTGCGCTTTTCCCACACGGGTCACCACTTCGAAACCGGTCATTCCAGGCATTTCCACATCCAGGAAAACGAGATCGGGTTTGTGTTTGCCAATGGAATCAACGGCTTCCCCACCGTTACGGCACTCACCGATCAACTCGATCTCCGGGTCTTGGGCGAGCAAGCGTGAAAGACGTGAACGGGCTGCGGGTTCGTCGTCAACAACGAGCGTTCTAATGTGTTTCATGGTTGTTGGAGCGCAATGGGTTGCGCTGTTGCCGGAATGATCGATCCGTTGCTGCGTGCGTCCGGTAACACGCGAAGCGGGAGGGAGAGTTCAGCATAGAATCCTTGCCCATTGGGCGAGGAAATGGAAAAGGAGGCATCGGCGCCGTAGAGCAGTTGCAAACGGTCGCGCACATTGCGCAATCCGATCCCTCCGTGTTCCATGGCCATAGAGACATCATTACAGCCCTGGCCGTTGTCTTGCACGAACAGGACCAACGTTTCGTCCCTCTGTTCGGCCCGTACAAGGATCTCTACACGATCGCTGTTCGCATTGGTGCCATGCTTGATCGCGTTTTCAACCAATGGCTGAAGCACCATACTGGGCACTTGGGCATCGTTGAGCGCCGAAGGGATCTCGTACGAAACATGCAGCCGGTCCTGGAACCGAACGCTTTCGATCCCGAGGTAACTGCTCACCAATTCCATTTCACGTGAGAGCGGTACAATGTCCCGTTGGTCCTTGTCCAAACTGGCGCGCAGCAGTTGGCCCAAGCGGCTCAGCACCTTTCGCGCACCGTTCACATCCGTATCCATCAGCGCACTCACTGTGTTGAGCGTGTTGAACAGGAAATGAGGTTGCAGTTGTTTCTTCAGCGCGTTGAGTTGGCTGATCTGCAGCTCGTTCCGCACTTTGAGCAATTGGGTCTGTTTCTCACGGGTTTGTCGCGCATAGTCAACGGCGATGATCACAGCCAACAGGGTCCAGAATTCCATGAACCGTTGATGGATCGCAGGAGGCAAAGAGTTTACCGCCAGCGGCCCATAGGTGGCCCATTCGAAATCGCCGAT
>JANNYL010000224.1:0-9188 GCA_031410075.1 Flavobacteriales bacterium | reverse complement strand
CCGATCCCGATGTTCGTGACCGTTGTGCTCGGATCAGTGGGGTCTGTGATGGTGCCTGTGCCGTTCAGGATCGTCCACAGGCCGCTAGCTGGGAAGGTGATGATACTGCCCGAGAGCGTTGCGCTGGTAACAGGTGTGCAGATCTGCTGATCCGCACCTGCGTCCGCATCGGGGTTCTCATCGCTGAAGACGAAGATGCTCATCACATCGGTCGTTACTGGATTGGCGCATGGGCCGTTCGTCACGGTCCAAGCGAAGCTGTTCTCGCCGACGCTCAAGTTGCTGACCGCGGAATTGGGATCGTTGATGTTAGCAATGTCACCGGTGCCTTGTACCAATGTCCATGTTCCGACGGCTGGGAAAATGATGGCACTACCCACGAAGTTGGTGCTGGTGTTCGGCGTGCACAGTTCTTGATCCGCGCCAGCGTCTGCCACCAAATTGTTCTCGTCATAGACTAGGATCGTGAGGTCATCATCGCTGATGCCACTCTCACAAGGGCCATTGTCCACGGTCCATGTAAGGATGGTCTGTCCTACCGCCAACCCACTCACAGTGGTGTTCGGATCGTTCGCATCGGCAAATACGCCAGCTCCCTGTATGGTCCATGTTCCGATGGCCGGGAAGATCACAGGGCTTCCGCTGAGTTGTGCGCTCGTGGTAGGAGTACACAGCTCTTGATCAGCCCCTGCATCGGCGAGTTGATTGGTCGCATCGAACAAGAAGATGCTTACCGTGTCCGTGGTAAGTCCGTTCAGGCATGGTCCATTATCCACGGTCCACACGAAAATGTTCTCACCTACCACAAGACCGTTCACCGTTGTGTTCGGGTCGTTCACGTTCACGATAGAACCGGTACCGCTGATCAATGACCACGTGCCCGTGGCCGGGAAGGTGATAGCACTGCCATTCAGCACCGCATCACTTGTGGGTGTGCAGAGCTCTTGATCAGGGCCCGCGTTCGCCACCAGGTTGTTCTCGTCGAACACGAATATGCTCACCTGGTCCACGGTGATCCCGTTCGCGCAAGGACCATTGTCCACGGTCCATTCAAAAATGTTCTCCCCAATGGTGAGTCCGCTGATGGATGTGTTCGGATCGTTCACATCAGCGATAACACCTGTACCGTTCACCAAAGTCCACGTGCCGACAGCTGGGAAGATCACCGAGGACCCTGCCATGGTCGTTGTACTCGTAGGCGTACAGATCTCCTGATCAGGACCCGCGTTGGCACCGGAGTTGTTCACGTCGAATATGAAGATGGTAACCTCATCCGTAGTGGTTCCGTTCGCACATGGACCATTGTCCACGGTCCACGCGAATACGTTTGCTCCCACCGCGAGACCGGTCACGATAGTTCCCGGATCCGTGGCATCGGTGATGAGGCCGCTTCCGCTCACCAATGTCCAAACACCAGTGGCCGGGAAGATGAGCGCGCTGCCTGTGAGTGTGGTGCTTTCGTCCGGCGTACAGAGTTCTTGATCGGCGCCAGCATCCGCATCGAGATTGTTCTCGGAATAGACGAAGATGCTCACTTGGTCAGTGGTCAACGGGTTGGAGCATGGACCGTTGGTAACATCCCATTGGAAGATGTTCTCGCCCACTGTGAGACCGCTTACGGAAGTGTTCGGATCATTCGCGTTCGCGAAAACCCCTGTGCCCTGTACAAGGCTCCAAGTACCGCTGGCCGGGAATGTGACAGCACTTCCTGCCAAGGTCGTCGTGCTTACTGGTGAACAGAGTTCCTGATCAGGACCTGCATCCGCAACCGGGTTGTTCTCATCGAACACGAACACACTGACCGAGTCGACCGTGTTTCCGTTCGCGCAAGGACCATTGCTCACGGTCCACACAAAGATGTTCTCCCCGATCGTGAGGCCGCTCACATCGGTCGCCGGGTCGTTCGCATCGGTGAACACTCCCGTGCCATTAGCCAATGTCCAAGTGCCTTGCGCCGGGAAAATGACCGCGCTACCAGCGAGCGTTGTTGTGCTCAACGGCGTACATAGTTCCTGATCGGGGCCGGCGTTCGCATCCGCATTCGCATCGTTGAAGAGGAAGATGCTCACCTGATCTGTTGTAATGCCGTTGGCACATGGTCCATTGTCCACGGTCCATTCAAAAATGTTCTCGCCAACCGAGAGGCCGCTTACGGCGCTGTTGGGATTGTTCGCATCTGCGAACGATCCAGTACCCTGCACAACACTCCAAGTACCCTGCGCTGGGAAAATAATCGTGCTTCCCGAGAGCACTGCGCTCGTTGTTGGGGTGCACAACTCTTGATCGGGGCCGGCATTCGCAATCGGGTTGGTCGCATCAAAGAGGAAGATGCTCATCACGTCCGAACTGTTACCGCAAGGTCCATTGTTGATGGTCCATTGGCATTGCGTTTCGCCGACACTGATCCCCGTGATCGTTGTGTTCGGATCGTTCGCATCAGCAAAACTGCCTGTACCCTGCAGCAATGTCCACGTTCCCACAGCCACACCAACTGGTGTGTTCGCTGCGAGTGTTGCACTGCTCAATGGGGTGCAGAGTTCTTGATCAGGACCGGCATCAGCAACTGCGGCAGCGTTATCATAGATCGAGATGCTCACCAGGTCGGTGGTCACTCCACCGCATGGTCCGTTGTCCACGGTCCACTGGAACACATTCTCTCCAATAGCAAGGTTGTTGACAGTTGTATTCGCCAGTGTTGCGTCGGTGATATCACCGCTTCCACTGACCAACGTCCAAACACCTGTGCCAGGGAAGCTGTACGCACTTCCACTAAGCGTTGCCGTGTTCGTTGGCAGGCAGAGGTCCTGATCCGCACCAGCATTCGCATCGGCCTGTTGATCATCGAAGATCTGAATGCTCACCTGATCGCTGCTTGTTCCGCAAGGGCCGTTGTCGAGGGTCCACGAGAGAATGGTTTCACCAACTGGAATGCCGGTCACCGTCGCGTTCGGGTCGTTGATGTCGGTGATGATCGCCACACCGCTGATCACGGTCCAGAACCCGACACTTACGCCAGAAGGCGCATTGGCTGCCAGCTGCACCACGCTTGAACTACCGCACAACTGCTGGTCCGGGCCAGCGTTCGCAGCGGCTGCGTTCAGGTCGAACACATTGATGGTAACCGCGTCGTTGCCCGCACCTGTGGAACACGGGCCATTGCTTACTGTCCATGTGAAGGTATTCGCACCCAGACCCAAGTTGTTAACCACCGTGTTCGGCGCAGTTGCGTTCACGAATACTCCAGAACCCGCCGACACCGTCCAAAGTCCCGTTGCAGGGAATGTGATGGCACTGCCTTGCAAGGTTGTACTCGTAGTACCACAGATGTCCTGATCCGCGCCTGCGTTCGCGGATGCGTTGTTCTGGTCGAACAGGAAAATGCTTACTTGATCAGAAGTGAGCGAATTCGCACAAGCTCCATTGAAGACCGTCCACGCGAACTCGTTCTCCCCGACGCTCAATCCGTTCACTGTGGTGTTGGGGTCGTTCGCGTTAGCGAAGGTGCCAGTACCACTAACAACCGTCCACGTTCCCGTAGCGGGTGAGATAATGTTGCTGCCGGAAAGTGTGGTGCTTGTCACCGGAGTACATACCTCTTGGTCAGCGCCCGCATTCGCTAACGGGTTGTTCGCATCGTAGATCGTAATGCTCACCTGATCGCTTGTAAGCGGATTCGCACATGGTCCGTTGCTCACGGTCCATTGGAAAATATTCACACCAACGCTCAATACGCTCACGTTCGTTGAAGGACTGGTCGCGTTGCTGAAGACCCCAGTACCCTGAACCACTGTCCACAGACCCGAGGCTGGAAAGATCAGCGAGCTTCCTGCCAACGACCCAGTGGATGTTGGTGTACACAGGATCAATCCGTTGCCCGCGTCCGCAACCGGGTTGTTCGGATCGAAGACCAGCACATCCACGAAATCGATGGTGACGCCCGGTGAGCAAGGCCCGTTATCCACCGTCCACGTGAACCGGTTCAGTCCGATGCTAAGGTTGAACGCAACGGTGTTCGGATCGAAAATGTCCTGAACACTTCCTCCGCCTGCCGTTACGGTCCATTGTCCTTGTCCAGGGAAAATGGTACCACTGCCGTCCAGCAGAACCTGAGGAGGGCCGTTATCAGCACAAACCTCTTGATCAGGACCAGCGTTCGCGATGCTCTGACCTGCGTCGAATACACGGATCGAAACTGGGTCACTACTGATGCCGCAGGCACCGTTGTCGATACTCCACACAAGAATATTCACCCCGACACTCAGTCCCGTCACTGTTGTAGTTGGATCCGTGATCGATCCGAACGTGGCGGTGCCTTGTTGTACCGACCATGAACCTGTTGCCAGTCCTGTGGGCGAATTGGCCGTTGTGTTGAACGTGCCCACGTCACTGCAGAGGTCGAGATCCGGGCCTGCATTGGCAGGCTGGCCCAAACCATTGAACAGGTTGATCGTAACCTGATCGGTGGTGATGCCTGGCAAACAGGGACCGTTGTTCACCGTCCATTGGAACACATTGTTCCCCAGGCCTAAGCCGGTGATCTGGGTGTTGGGATCGTTCGGCGATACGATCGTTCCGGTTCCGCTGATCAAGCTCCAAGTTCCAATAGCTGGCGCAATAAGGCTGCTACCGTCCAGCACTGTACTGGTGATCGGAGTGCATAAGCTCTGATCAGTTCCTGCGTTCGCGATCGGGTTGGCCGCGTCGTATACGAACACACTTACTTGGTCGCTTGTGATCGGATTCACGCATGGCCCGTTGTCGATGGTCCATTGGAATGTGGCGACACCGCCAATAAGGTTATCCACCACCGTAGTAGGCGACGTGGGTGATACGATATTACCGGTGCCGCTTACCAACGTCCACACCCCGGTAGCGGGAGCTATTGGCGTGCTGCCGGCGAGGATCACCGTATTCGGGAATGTGGGTATGCAAATGCTCTGGTCCGGGCCTGCGGTTGCAGCATCCTGGCGGTTGTCGTACACACGGATCAATACCAGATCAGAAGTTACAGGACCACACGGACCATTGTTCACGCGCCAACGGAAGATATTGTCACCTATACCCAAACCAGTGATCGCACTTGTCGGAGAGTTGGGTGAAGTGATCGATCCGCTTCCGCTGATCAAGGTCCATAAACCTGTCGCTGGGAAGATGAGCGAACTGCCAGACATCACGGTAAAGGTGTCCGGGCGACAGAGGAACTGGTCCGGCCCTGCATTGGCGATCGGATTGTTCGCATCGAACAGGAAGATGCTTACTTGATCCGTGGTGATACCATTTGCACATGGGCCATTGTTCACGGTCCAAGCGAACGTGTTCAACCCGACCGTTAGATCGGTCACAGCTGTGTTCGCCAAATTCACATTGGTGATGGTTCCGCCACCAGCGACCACGGTCCACGTACCTATTGCTGGAGCAATGATGGAACTGCCGGTCAACGTTGCTGAGTTACCAGGGGTGCATAGGTTTTGATCAGCACCTGCGTTCGCAACCGGATTCGCGTTGTTGTATACCAGTATGTTCAGTTGATCGAAAGTGGTGCCGCAACTTCCGTTGTTGATGGTCCACCGGACGATCACGGTGCCAACGCCCAATCCGGTGATGGTCGTGGTCGTCGAATTCGGATTCGTGATGGTGCCAGTGCCAGAAGTAATGGACCAGGTACCCGTGGCCGTTCCGACCGGGGCGTTTCCTGTTACGGTTACCACCGGACTGGTTGAACATACGCTCTGGTCCGCACCAGCATTCGCGGGTTGTGCGTTCTGGTCGAAGATGCTGATGGTGACCACATCGTTCGTGGCTGGTCCGCATGGGCCATTGCTCACTGTCCATTGGAAGGTGTTGGCACCGATGCCCAATCCGGAGATCGAGGTTACTGGTGAGTTCGGCGAAACAATGGTGCCGCTTCCACTTACCAATGTCCATACACCTGTGGCCGGGAAGATCACGTTGCTACCTGCCATGGTGGCCGTGGTGAACGGCGTACACTGGCTCTGATCAGGACCCGCGTTCGCGATCGGGTTGTTCGCGTCGAAAACGAAAATGCTCACTTGGTCCGAGGTGTTCCCGCAAGGCCCATTGTTCACCTGCCACTGGAACACGTTCAATCCGACCGGCAAATTCGTAATGGTGGTAAAGGGTGAGTTGATCGCCGTGATCGTACCGCCGCCACTGATCACCGACCACTGACCGGTGGCAGGTGCAGGCGCCGGGCTTGCTGCCATGTTCGCCGTAGTTGTGGTACTGCACAGGTTCTGATCGGGACCTGCGTTGGCCGATGCTGCGCTGCCATTGAACACCACGATCGAGACTTCATCGAACGTAGGTGCACCACAAGGTCCGTTGTTCACCGTCCAGCGGAAGACGTTCGTGCCGATGCCCAAACCGGTTATCCCGGTGGTCGGTGAACCCGGTGTGGTGATCGTTCCTGTTCCACTTGTGCGTGTCCATACTCCTGTTGCTGGGAAGATCAAGCTGCTACCCGCCATAGTGGTAGTACTCGCTGGGGAGCAGAGCGACTGGTCCGGTCCTGCGTTCGCTACCGGGTTGTTCACGTCGAACACGAAGACGATCGCTTGGTCGTTCGTTGTTCCACAGGCCCCGTTGGCCAAGGTCCATTGGAACACGTTGGAACCAACACCTGCGCCACTTATAGTTGTAACGTTGCTAGTGGGGTTGGCAATGGTTCCGCTACCGCTCAATAAGGACCATGAACCGGTGGCAGGCGCAGAAGCAGCAGTGGCGGTGAGTGTCGCGCTGGGTGCATTGCTGCACGCATTCTGGTCCGCGCCAGCATTCGCACCACCGAGCCCATTGTTGCTGAGTACTATGGTCACATCATCCGTGGTGATCGGGTTCGCACAGGCTCCGTTGTTGATGGTCCAACGGAACACGTTCACACCAACTCCCAATGCGGTAACAGCACTTGTTGGAGAGGCAGGTGTTGTAATGGTTCCAGCTCCACTCACCAAAACCCACGAGCCAGTGCTCGGTGCTGTTGGAATGTTGCCACCCAAGGTTGTTCCGCTGGTTGGTGTGCACAGATTCTGATCCGCACCGGCATTGGCGACCGCCGCGTTCGCATCATATACTGTGACCACCATCACATCGGACGTTGGCGCGCCACAAGGCCCGTTGCTGATGGTCCAACGCAAGGTGACTGTTCCAACGCCAAGACCTGTCACAGTGGTCGTTGGGCTGCTTGGTGTGGTAATCGTTGCTGTTCCGTTAACCACACTCCAAACACCGGAGCTGGGTGCCGCAGGAATATTGCCCGCTAGCGTGGCAATTGGAGAACTGCTGCACACGCTTTGATCCGGGCCTGCATTGGCAATGGGCGCCGCAGGATCGAAACGCGTGATGGTTACCTGGTCACTGGTGAGGCCGTTCGCGCAGGGGCCATTGTTGAGTGTCCACTGGAATACGTTCACACCAACACCCAAGCCGGTTACACCACTGCTTGGTAAAGTGGCAGTCGTGATATTCCCACTACCGCTTACCAAAGTCCAGCTTCCGGTTGCGGGAAAGATCGGCGTATTGCCTGCAAGCGTGGCGGTAGTCGCGCAGACTTGCTGATCAGCTCCAGCATTCGCGTTCGGCGAGGCCAGGTTGAAGACCGTGATGGTCACTTGGTCATTGCTACTTCCACAAGCGCCATTATTCACGGACCATTGGAATGTGTGCACCCCCACCGTCAGGCCATTGATCTGTGTGGTAGGCGACGTAGCGTTGCTGAATGTGCCCGAACCTGTGACCACGGACCATGTGCCTGCCGCCGGCGCTGTTGCCGCACTTGCGTTCATGGTTACACTGGTGGTGGGCGTACAAATACTCTGGTCCGGACCGGCGTTCGCCACCGGTAACTGACTGAACACGGTGATCGTTACATCATCCTGCGTCACCCCGTTGCAAGGGCCGTTGTTCACGCTCCAGCGGAATCGGTTCACGCCAACGGTCAGGCCTGTGACCGACGTTGTGGGCGAGTTGGCATTCGCGAACGAGCCACTCCCCTGCACCACGTTCCAGGTGCCTATCGCTGGCGCGTTCGCCACGTTGCCCGCAAGGGTAGTACTGTTCGTTGGCAAACAAAGTTGTTGATCAGGACCAGCCGCAGCCGCTTGTTGACCAGCATCGAAGTTCACCACGGTCACCTGGTCGCTCGTGCTTCCGCACGGAGCATAATTCAGTGTCCAAGTGAACACGTTGTTTCCTGTAGCCAAGCCAGTTACCTGGGTGTTCGGATCGGTGGCGTTGGAGAAGGTGCCACTTCCACTGGTCACGGTCCAGAGGCCCGGAGTTTGCCCGTAGGGTTGTAACGCCTGCAATACGATGTTCCCGCAGCTCTGCAGATCGGGGCCCGCGTTCGCTGGTGTGAACGGAGGTGTAACGATCACCGTGTAACCGTACTGGTTGCTACCGGTTAGTGGACACGCATTGTCCACCACAGTTACAGCGAACGTGTTGTTACCAATGTCGCCAACCCCAGGCGTCCAAGAGAATGTGCCGGTCTGGAAAGGTGTTCCGGATGTGGTGAACGTCGCACCAGGGATCGCCCCGTTCCAGGTGATCGCGGTGTTCTGGCCAGCGTTCACGTCGGCTGTGTTGATCGTGAAATTCACGGGCGTACCCGCGCATACCGTGATGGTGTAGTTGTTCGTGCCGTTTATGCCTGTGGCCGTAGGCGAATTGTTGCCCGTACACACGCGCACAACGATCTGCACATCACGCGTTACCGCTCCGATCTGTACGCCGTTTCGGAATTCTCGCACACGATACGTTACCACCGCCACCTGTTGGATGTTCGGGATACACGTAAGCGTTCCCGTTATCGGGTTCAATTGCACGGCACCTGCTCCACCGCCGTTACGGATCGGCTGCGCAAGCGTGTAGTTCGCCGCGAAAGGAATATTGGTATTCCCCGAAGTGCGTGGCTGAAGGATGCTGTACGCCAACGAATCACCATCCGCATCGAACGCGCCCGGGTTGTAGTTGATCTGCTGACCAACACAGTAGAACGGTGTGGGATTCGTCAGGAAGACCGGCGAATTGTTGCAAGGGGCCACGGTGTTGTTGAGCGCGGTGTTCAAATAGAGTGTTTGGTTACCCGGACTTTGCAACGAAGTGATCGCGTTGTTGCGGCAGCACAGGTCCCAACTGATCACCCAATCCGTGCTGTTCGCACCGCACGC
>JANNYL010000223.1:0-34607 GCA_031410075.1 Flavobacteriales bacterium | reverse complement strand
CGGGCCGCTCCATGAGAACGTTCCGTTACCGCTTCCACCCAGTTGTACGCTCGACACGTTGCAATTCAAGGTGCCGCCTGTGGCTTGTGCACCGGGAAGTGTTCCATCAAGTTCCACTATCGCTTGCGCAGTGCTTGTGCATCCGTTCGCGCCAGTGACCGTGAGCACATACGTGCCTGCGACACTCACCGTTGGGTTCTGCACGTTGCTCGTGAATCCGCTCGGACCGCTCCAAGAGAACGTTCCGTTTCCGCTTCCACCGAGTTGTACGCTCGACACGTTGCAGTTCAAGGTGCCGCCCGTGGCTTGCGCACCGGGTAGTGTTGTATTGGCTGTTACCACAGCGGCATCCGTAGCAGTGCATCCTGTCTGCGCGTTCGTCACGGTTAGAACGTATGTGCCAGCCGCATTCACTGTCACATCTTCTGTACCACCGCCCGACACAATGCCTGGACCACTCCAGCTGAAGGTGACGTTGGGCGTTGTGGAAGATCCATCCAACACCACTTGTTGGTTATTGAGGCAGGTGATCTGTGAATCGTCCCCAGCGCTCGCATTGGGCACACCACCACCACTGATCGAAACGGGCAACACGAACGCACACTGGTTGGCGTCAGTAATTGTCACACTATAGTTGCCACCGGCTACGCCTGAAAGCACAGAACCAACAGCACCGGTGCTCCACAAGTAGCTATATCCCGGAGTGCCACCCGAACCGCTTGCAGTTGCACTTCCGTTGTTATTTCCGCACGTCGCGTTGGTAACCTGAGCACTACCACCGACCGCACTTGGTTGACCCACCTGGAAATTCGCGCTAGCGGGGCATTGGTTCACATCAGTAACTGTTACACTGTACGAACCAGCGGCAAGGTTGGTCGCGGTCTGTGTGGTCTGCCCGTTGCTCCAGAGATAGGTGAATGGTGCCGTGCCAGTGGATGTTGCGGTGATCGAACCGGAAGAGCCAGCGTTGCACAATGCGTCATTCACCACCCCGGTAACCGTATTGATGTTCACCGTCACTACCTGGTCAGCTGCTCCGGCGAGCACACATGCATCACCACCGATGATGCGACGGATGAACGTCTTTACCGTGACCACACCAACTTGCGAACCCAACAGGTTCTGGCTGGTGGCCCCAAGGATATTGGCCCAGTTAAGGCTGTCCGTGCTGATCTGCCATTGGAAAGTCGCGGCTGATCCCAAGGAAGGATATGCGCTCGCGGAATTGTTCCTGACAATGGTCGGCAGAACATAGCTCGGATTCGAACCTGTGATGTTACCCGGTAAACCACCCGCGCAAATGGTCTGGTTCCCGTTGATGGTGTTGTCCAGAATGTCCGGTGGATTTGCCCACACAACGAGGCCCGGCTCATAGATGGTAGTGCTCGAACTCACTTTTGTGGTGTTCAATGCACCCTGTGTGAGCGGGATGTTGTTGCTCTCGGCTGTAACGATCGTGTAAATGCGGCAGTTGCTGAATTTGATGCCACGTTCGCCCACGGGATCATAGTCGTCGGTGGTGCCACCATAGTAGGTGCTGAAAAGGAGTGATCCCAAGTTCGCACTCAGCTTGCTGAATGTCTTGTCGTTCTCCCCTTGGTTGGTGATCTGCAACGCCGTGTTCGGCAAGCTGCTGGTCGGGAAGTTCGTGCTGGCGCTATAGCCGAATACGTATACATCGTTGTTCAAGTCCGTATTCAACCCCATCATGTTCGCTTCTGTGCCCGTACCACCGAGATAGGTGGAGGCCAAGAAACTCTGATCAATGCCCATGCGGCAAACGAAGTAATCCGTGCTGCCATTGTAGCTATTGTCCAACACGCCACTCGCGCTGATGTTGGCCGCGAGAAGGCCAGTGGTCAATCCGCCGAAATAGAGTTCCGTTCGTGTGGTGTTGAATTCCATGCACAGGATCTGCGCACTGCTGCTCGCGGCCGATGAGAAATACGAAGACCAGGAGGCTGCACCAATGCTGTTCAAGCGCTGAAGAAAGCCGGCAGTGTTGCCACCGCGTGTGCTTTGTCGAGGGCTCACCGTCGGGAAGTTCGTGCTGGCAGTGTAACCGCCAAGGAAGATCTCGTTGCTCACCGGATCCTGCACCATAATGCGTGTTTCATCACCTCCACTACCGCCATAGTTGCGCATCCATACCAAGCTGCTCAGTGCCTGGTTCACCTTGAAGAGGACGACGTCAGTTCCACCGTTGTTGGTGTTGCTCGCCGTACCACCGTTCAGGGTATTGAGGTTGGTGCTGGTGGTTGTTCCGCACACCAATACATCCCCGTTGCTTGTGGTGCGCAGGTCGTAGGAAAGGTCATCGCCATTACCACCGACCACACACGATTTTATACCTGTACCAGCGGTATTGATCTTCAACACGAATATGTCGTTCCCAGTTTGTGCCTGCTGATCGAGGCTCGCTCCCGTGAACCCCGTACCTCCGAGAAGTGGGAAGTTCGTGCTGCCTGTAAGACCGGTGATGTAAAGGTTGCCATCTGGCCCTTGTTCCATCGCATACGGGTTGTCATCATTGTTTCCGCCGATGTACGTCTGCCAAACACGTGTACCTGAACCACCTACAACGGCAGGTTCCAAGTACTTACCTACGATCATTTCCAGATTTCCATTGGCCGTTACGTCGAAGGCACCAACCGTGATCTGGTCCGTTGTCCCAACTACACGTGCAACCACATAAATGGCACCATCGCTCGGATCCACCCAGATCGCATGTCCGTGGTTGTCGTCACTACTCGCTGTGTTCACCCATGTGGCCCAGCGCAACGCGATAGGGTCGATGACCAGGGGCTGCGACTTGTCATAGTCGCCAAGTGTGAACCCAAGAACGTTGTTCTTGCTCACCTTGTAGCTCGCTTCCACCTTTCGTTCACGTCCATTCACACGCTGGTAAACCACGGGAGCGGGATACGTCATTTCGCCCAAACTGGTCGGCATCACGAGTTCGCCTTTCTCGTTCACGCGCAGTCGTTCGATACCCTTGAGCTCGATCGCGATATTGCGCGGATCGCTTCCGGGCTTGCAAATGATGTCGTACTCCAGTGCGCCGTTGGCATCAGGGTAGTAACGTATATCGGTGTGCGCGTACACATTGGTGTACCACACCTCGTTGCTTGTGCCCACGTTCATCGCGGACTTGCCACCGATGAAGTAGTTGGTGGTTTCCGTATGAGGCGCGCGACTTTCCACGCGCATTGCGGACGAAGCATTCTTGAAGCTCATCATCCAACCATGACCACGCTCACGCCAGGTGAGCGGTCGGGATGGTTTGCCATCGTGCATGTCCTGCTCGATGCGCATGCCCTCTTCCTGGCGTTCACGCACGGCAATAGGATCATAGCTCTTCATATACATCCCCTCAGGCGTGGCCAACGCTTGGCCCAACGGGAAATCCGCGCGGTACAACACACCGTCGGAGAACTGCCCTTGGTTCTCCGTGAAGGTGATCCGCTTCTCGAAATTGTGGAGGAGTTCATCCGCAGCAGCATCGTGTCCGGATGACTTCTGCGCTCGTTGCGCAAAAGCGCCCAAGGAAATGGCCAAGGCCATTGCCGTGAACGTGCCGTGACGAGCACAGCGAGTGTATCGGTTCGGTCGCATGTTCGAGGTGTTTGGTTATTGGTTTTTCAATTTGAAGGGCTCGCGGATCGCGGCTCTTGTTTGATTCATGCAAAAAGGACCAGTATGATGCCCAGCACGCAGAAGCACCAGAGCTCCGGATCCCGGAACTCAGAGAGCAGGGCTGCCATGGACGATCGTTGATGTGTTCCGGGTTCACGCATGGCTCACCGGGTTCGTTCTAGGCCGGTTTGTGAAACGGGATGTGAGGCGCTGTGCCCAAGAGGCAACTACGGCAGCCATCAAGTGCATCAGCATCCATTTGCCAACGACTTCGCCCGATGGCGGAAGGCTCACCTGCGTCGTTCGTGGAACGGCGCATACCAAGCGCTTAACATGACTATTCACAAGTACCATGATCGTTTTCCGTTGCTATTGTCCAAGTAGCTAGCGGGCCGATCGGGTTCCCGGTATTCACCGAGAATGAGGCGCAAATGAAGTGTGATGCGGAAGCCGTTGTCAAGTTTCGTCGGATCAAAATCCAATTTCATCGACATATTTCCGCTTCTTGTACTAGAGAAAGACTCTCGCGATACCCCGGAACAGTGAGCTTGATCCAAGCTCCAGACGTGCGACCCAACCTGCCGAGGCCGTTCTACATAACACAGACCTCAGGCTCTGCGCAGCAATTGCGAGCATCTCAGACCAAGATCCGAGAACTGCACGGCACATTGACCAGACTTCCAGTTGATCGATGACAAGATCAGGTTGACCAGTTTATGTTCCTCCGTTCTGCCTAAGAAGTTCCGATGCACGGGTTTGCAATGCGTGAAATCTCGATGCTTGACTTTTTCATTCATCTGCTATTTTCGACCGCCCTCGCACTCCATGGATTTCCTCCTCGAACGCGCCATCCGCCTGGCGGCCAAGGTCCATAAGGGCCAAGTGGACCGGTTCAACCAGCCATACATCCTGCACGTGATGAGGGTTATGACGCGTGGTCGAAATCTCGAAGAGCAGCTGCTCGGTGCGCTTCATGATGTCCTTGAGCGCTCGGACCTTACGTTGGCCCACATGCGCACGAAGGACTTTCCAGCGCCTGTTCTCGAAGCCCTTGCACACATCACGCGTAGTGAGAAAGAGACCTATGAAGCCTATATCGATCGAGTGGCACAGAACAACCTGGCCATTCGTGTGAAAGTGCACGACCTCAGTGACAAAATGGACCTGCGAAACGTACACGAACTGAGCCCAGCAGACTTACGCCGATACAACAAGCAAATGCTCGCCTACGAGCGCTTGAAGGAGTTGGAAGCCATCGCGCGCGCAGAGAACACCTTGCACGAAAAGCCGAAAAAGAACGGCGGAAAGCCAGTTTCAGCTGGTGCTACAGCAAAACAATAAGCCACTCCTGGCCTTTGCCCTGATCAAGGCACTTGCTCGGTGCGCGTGTTGTTCGGTGTTGTACTTCCCACATTAATGAGGATCACATCGCGGTCGTTTCCGACGCCGATGTAGCTTACCCTACCATCCAAGTTGGTGTCTTCTGAAAAGTACCCGCTGACCACGTTATTAGGGGTAGTCCCACCTACACGCGTCAGGATGGGATCACGATCGTTACCAACGCCCACGTATGTCAATGTCTTGTTGAAGGTGACATCACCGGTCCACAAGACTTGTGTGCCGCTAACATCCTTCCGCGCATTGGTTCCAAAGGTGGAGAGCGCGAGGGTCGTGAAATTCAGCGCTAGCGGCGCGCTCGTCAGTGATTGCGCGGTGGCCGTCATCGCACCCAAATGGTTCCTGTGCCGAATAGCGACATAGTAATTGCCGGGAGCGATCGTGAACGAAACCGGTGATACACCATCGGTGCCGACCACATCTCCGTCCCGTTGAACAAGGGCGCTCTTCGAAGCGACTCTTGTCGATGGCGTTGCGGAATTGCGCAATTCGACAAGCACCCAGTCAACTATAGCGTTGTTGCCGACAACAGCGAGTACAGGGGCGGTGGTAACCTCGCCGCCACCACCAACATGCGCATAGCCGAGGGCCGTGAAT
Organism: Flavobacteriales bacterium; assembly: GCA_031410075.1. Lineage (GTDB taxonomy): Bacteria > Bacteroidota > Bacteroidia > Flavobacteriales_F > PHOS-HE28 > PHOS-HE28. The sequence continues at coordinate 28,976 of JANNYL010000223.1, read as the reverse complement.
GGTTGTGCCAAGGGGATCAAGCCTTTCACTCGAAGGCTATCATGCATCAACCCCGAAGCCTGCACATAAGGGCCTTCCAAAAATACTTTCGGGGACACCAACACGTTCGGCGTGGGCACCGTGGGGATGAGGCACCAGCTGTTAAGCGTTCCTTGGTCCGTGGTAGCCACGTCCTGTACGCTCAAGGTCCAAGTACCCTGAAGCACCTGCCCATTGAACGCGTTCAGCGAAGCGGCGGGGATCACGAACACATTGTTGAGGGGGCATGTAACGCCCACGGCCGTGCTGGCTTGTTGATCGAACTCAGCGGTAATGTTGTCGTTGTCCGTGCAAAGGCCGCTGTTGATCAGGGCCACGGTGGTGCCCGTCGGGCTCAATAGGCTCAGGCGCAGGTCGGCGCTGAAGGGGTGCGTGATGTTCACGAAGACGTTCAGGTCGGTGATGGTCGCACCGCCCAGTGCCGGTACCGTAATGGTATTCGTGACCGTGGTGTTGTCGTTGATAGGGCTGGTGGTGGTGCTGTTGTACTGGCAGGCGGCGCCTGGTCCGTTGCACGTGGCCGAGATGCCCTGGAACGTCGCGTTGCAGTTCGCGTCCAGGTTATGGACCAAACGCACGTTGATCGTGGATCCGGTGGCATAGGGGCCATAGGGACCGTAATTGCCGATGGCCGTTACTGTTTGAACGGTAGTGTACAAGTTCGGTCCGCCAGCGTCATTATCCACTTGGATAGCGATGCTCGTAGCGGAGCCCATGTTCGTGAGGTTCACCGCGACCTGGTATTGGGTAAGGCCGGTGCAGGTGAGCGTCACCACTGCGATGGGCGTAGCGCAGCCCGTGGTCGGCGGGAAGGAGAACTTGAACATACGCGTGGACCAGGCGGCCGCTGGGTTGTACATGGCCGTTCCGTAGAACGACGTGCCGTCAGCGGGATCGACGTTCAGCGAGTTGTAGTCACCGTAGCGGTTGCCGCTGTTGCTGACGGTGCCGGCCACGATGGTCGTTTCGGCGAAGGTCATCTGGCCGGCCGGGTCGTTCTTATAGCGACCGGTGTAGCGCACGCTTGGGAACACATTGCCTCCCGTGGTGCCCGCGATGTTGTATGCCAGGCCGATGTCGCCGTTGTTGTTGATGGCGATCGTGGGCATCCACCGGTCGTTGGCGTCCGGCGAGTACGTGCCCTGCTGCTGGATGGACCACGGGTTCGCGGTACCCCCTACGCGGCGCAGTTCGTACCAGCGGGGGCAGGCGCGGTCCGTGGTGTTGAGGTCCACGGCATGCACGCAGACGATGGCTTCATACCCCAGGCCGGTGAGGTTGCGGTAGCAGATGCGGTTCATCAGGACCTCGCGGAGGGGGTCCATGGTCTGCGCACCGGGTTGCTGGATGCAGTTGAGCGTGCTGAAACCACAGAGGTCGGAATCGAACACCGTGGTGTTGATGGCCGTGGGCCCGGTGATGGTGGAACTTGCTGGTGTGGCAGCGTTGTAGTTGATGTTCCAGAGCTCCAAGCGGTCCACGTCGGCGGCGGCGGTCCAGGCATCGTCCACCATGCGCATGAACATGGCCGGGGCGCCAGCGGGCGGGGCGGGGCCGCCATCGTAGTGCACGGGGGTGGCGGCTTGGAAACCGATAGAGGCCAGCGAGGGAATGGCGAAGCGCACTGCCGTGCCGGCGATACCGGCCAACATGTTCGCGCGCGGCAAGGCATAGATGGCCGGTGTGCTCTCGTTGCTGGTCACCACATAGCAGTTGTTCCAGACCGCGTACTTCGGATAGTCCGGGAAGTTGGCGGCGGCATAGGCGTAGGCATACCACGCACCAGTGGGGTCCGGCGTTTGGGAGATCGCCACGATGAGGTTGGTGTTGTTCGAGGTGAACTCGCTGATCAACCAGCGGTCGGCCAAAGCATCATACAGTACGATCGGATCACCTGCGCCACTATAGCTGAGTGTCGCAGCCAAGAAGTTGTCCATGTAGGTCTGCGCCGCACCAATGGTGCCCAGGCTCTTGTTGCAGATCCGGAAATACGCGCCGGAGAGACCGTTGATCATCTGGATCACGTGGTTGGGACCAACGGCCAAGCAGGGATCCGCCGGGCTCACACTCGTATTGCCTATTCCGTTCACGCTGAGGTCTAGCGCGCGATCGAAGCCATGGAGCGGAGCAGCGGTCTGGTGCGCGGGGTCTTCCCCCTGCGGTTGCGGGTTCAGGTCCAGGATCGGGTGCCCGCGGCGGCCCTCCTCCGCTTCTTCCTCTTCGCGCTCACTGATCAAGCCGTTCTCATCTCGCACACGCTTGTTGCGGAACACCTGAGTGCTGTCCCACGAGCTGAACGGTTGCACGCTGCCCAGGAACTGGACAGGGATGGTGCGATCCACTGTAACTGTGATCTGCTTTTGAGCACTAGCGACGAACGCGACGGAAGTGCAGGCGATGAGCAACAGAGAACGAGCAGGCAACATGGTGGAAGGCTGGTTGGGATAGGTTTGGTTCTGGTGGAGCCGCGCAAAATAGGGGGATCGCCCCTGGTAGGTCCAATCGCTCTAACGACATTTCGGGCCCTTTCGACCGAACGGACATACTCCCCCCTCCCCCGTAACCTGGGGACGAGGGTTTCGCCGAAGCATCGAAAGCAAGCCACCAATGGTCCCGGACGTGTGTGGTCCGATACTGCTGCGCTCTGTGCCAATTCCCAAGATTCTTGGGGTCCTGGCGTCACTCGTGGAATTTCAAAACTCCCGCGCGTATCTCTGTGGCGAGGTGATTCTCGCTAGGCGGCACGGGGCAACTGTACTTGTCGTTGTAGGCGCAATAGGGGCTGTATGCCTTGTTGAAGTCGAGCGCGACAACACTTCCGATCGGTGCGTGCAGATCCAGATACCGACCCACACCATACGTCTCTTTCCCATTGGTAAGATCGGTGAACGGCACGAACATCTCGTTCTCGTAACCGGGATGCGGGGGTACGCTTTCGTACACCGTGAGGGTGCGCTCTTCGCCGTTCAACACGAACACCAAAGTGCCGTGCGCCTTGTACATCGGCGTGCGCGTCTTGGTGGTTTTCATGGCGAAAGGTTCGGCCTTTTCTGCAGAAGTGAACGAAGCGATCACGCAGTACGTGCTGTCGAACTCGAAGTGGGACAAGTGTGTGAAGTGCGCGCGGTCCTCGGCGGTGAGCGGCGAGGTGGCGCTATCGGCGTACTCGGCATCGAGATGCGACCAGTAGGCTGCGAGGCTATCGTGCCAAGCAGTGGAGACTTGCGCGGAAAGCGCTTGTAACAGGCAGGCGAACAGAAAGAAGCTGAACAGCGATCGGTGCATCATATAGCCGGTGAAGTTCGTAGTTATTCCCCTTCCACCTTCACGCGCACGCCTTCGCTGTGGCTCGAGAACTCCGGTGCATACATGCACATCGCCGTGGTGATGCCGTTGCTGAAATCACCTGCATGTGTAACCCGTAACGCGTACTCGAACACATACGTGCCTGGAGGTATGCGGTCGAAGAAGAAGTTGGTACTCGCATCGCGAATGCTCTGGTAATAGCCGAGTCCACCTTGGTATTTGTAGCCACTCAATGTTTCGGTGGACTCAAGTCCCGAAGCACGCAGATCCTTCATGTGCACATAGTCCACGTAACGATCCGTGCGCAGCTCGAGGCGGATGGTGAGCTTGTCCCCGGCCGTCAATTTCTTGGTTCCGTTCAACGGAATGAGTTTCGGCCCTTGGTCGCCCTGCTCCGTAAGCATCACTTGCTTCTTGATGCTGAACGGACTTTCATGCGGCGTCACTTTGTCCATGCTTTCGAAGTACTGCCAGTGCAACGCGCCCCACGAGGGTTTGTCCGCTTTGCTGGTAATGGTGACCGCGCCCATCGCTGGCTTCACATCAGCCGCGGCCCATGCCTTTTCGATGGTGCCTGTGCCCGCTTCCTTCTTGTCCACTTTGATCGTTTCGCTTCCTACCGTGATCACGGGTGCGTCAGCTTCATCCAACCAAGTTGGGCCGGTGAGCAGCAAGGCATAACACGCTTCGGCAGTGGCTTTCGTTGTCTTCCAATCCGTGGTCTGCTTCAGCTTCAACAGATAGGTACGCAATGCGTTCACACTCGCTTCGTCCTTGCCCACTTCGTGGAAAGCCTCGATCATCAATGCGTGTGTTTCCGTAGGAAAACCTGACCAGTCCATTCCACCGATGAAGTCTTTCCAATACATGCCAAGCTCTTCGCTCTTGGTGGCGCGTTGGCGCAACGACTCCAGTATGAGTGCTGGCGTTTTGTGGTCGCCCATCCGGTCCAAGGCAAGTGCGATTATGGCCTGCTCTTGCAGTCCATAACTCAACCACTCCTTCGTTATGCGCTCCTGATAGAAGCGAACCGCTGTGCTCGTGGCACCATCGATCGGCCAGCGCTTGAACATGCTGCGCGCATACAGGAATTGGATCTCTGAATAACCCGGACGGTACTTCGCCAGATCCTCTTTCTTGTAGTCCTTCAACATCCGCTGATAGTCGCGCTCCACTTCGCCATCCAACCAGCGCACTGCGTTCTTCACCATCTGTTGGCTCTGGCCATCCTCGCGCAGATCGGCAGCTTTCAATTGCTCCAGATGACCGAGACCAGCAACGATGTGCTGTGTGATCAATCGGCTCTCCTGCATGCCGCTCCACCACGGCCAGGCACCATTGGGCATTTGCATGTCGCGCAGTTTTTTCAAGGCTTGCGCCTCTTCACTGGCCATGCGCTGCATGTCGAACAACAGGCCAATGCGCTGTTTGCTTTCGCGTTCGCTGCGCGCGTTCACCACCCAAGGCGTTTCGGCAAGCAACACGTTCTTGAGATCCTGGTTCTTCTCCAATTTGCTCGCGAACGCTTCGGGGCCAGCCTTCTTCCATTCTTCGAAGATCTTCTTTACCGCAGGTCGTTCTTCCACGATGTGTGCAGCCAACCTGTTCGCATAGTAGCGACTGAACGTTTGCTCCGCGCATTCGTGCGGGAACTCCATCAAGTAAGGAAGTGCTTGCACAGCATACCGCGCGGGGTTCGGCGTGTATTCCAGCTTCAACGACTGGTTGCGCAGTGTTGTGCTCGTATTGCTCTTGAGCTTCTCGAGTGTGAACGTCTTCGTGCCGGCCTTGCTTGCCCAAAGCGGCAGGCTCTCGGTAACCAACACTTTGTCAGTGAGCACCGGAAGCGCTCGCTCTTCGCCATCGGATGCAACGATCGTACTGCGCGGTCCACCCTTGCTCTGGGCTGTGATGCGCAAACCGCATACATCCACGCCTTCGGGAACGGCGATGCTCCATTCCACCACAGCGCTCGCTCCAACAGCCGCAACGAACGCTTGGTCCTTCACCTGCATGCCGAAGATCTTGTTGAGCATCGCGTTGGTGTAAGGATCAAAAAGCTCCAGCGATGCAAGACCCTCGGCACGGCCTTGTTCGATCACGTTGATCTTCGCCGTGAGTGTGATCCTGTCTCCGCTGCGCAGGAAACGCGGCAGGTTGGGAACGATCATCAACGGCTTCTGCGTGACGGTTTCGCGTGTGAACTGCGCGAGCTGCAGATCCTTGGTGTGAGCCAAGCCCATGACTTTCCAGCGAGTAAGCGCATCGGGTGTCTTGAATCGCAACACAATGCTGCCATCGCGGTCGGTGAGCAGATCCGGAAAGAAGAACGCGGTTTCGCGGAAGTCGCTGCGCAGTGGTTGCGCGTCACCAGCGCTCTTCGTTGCATCATTCGGTGTCGGGGTGGCTGCACTTTCCTCATTACCCGCCTCCGATTTTTTGGCGCCCGGGGTGAAAGCGAATGTGTAATCGCCCTCGGTTGGTGGTGCGGAAGCTGCTACCGCATTGCCGTCCATCCTCATTTCCATATCCATCGCTCCACGGTAACGTCTGCGAGCGAACTCATAGGCATATCCGAAGTTGTTCAGCTCAGGATAGATACGTGTTGCACCGCCAGGATACGAACGCTCTCGCCAGATCTGTTGCCCATTCGCCGTACCGAACGGCTCCTGCCGCTGCCAACCAAGTTGTGCATAGTTCGTTTGCCAAATGGGCATGTCCCAGCCATGCGGAACGAAGTGGTCGAGCGAAGCATCGTACATGCCACCAAGCAATTGTGCCGCCACTTTTTCGCCCTTGCTGCCGGTGATCTTCAAGCGCCACTCTTCGTCACTTCCGGGCAATAACTTGTCGCGGAAGCTCATCCACTCAACCTTCAGTTCCTTGTTCGTCCACGGCACATCAATGAACTTGCTTTCACTATGAACGAGGCCGCGCTCGATCGACAAAAGATGAACAGTGAAGCCTCCACGGTCGTCTTCGAGCACCGGTAATTCCACCAGTTGCTGCGTGTTCTTCAGGATGAACCAACGGCTCACCGCGATCCTGCCAGCCCGCTCAACTTCCATCAATACACGGCCATCCGGTAGCGCGCTGCTCAACAAGAGCCTGGCCTTTTCTCCTGGTTCTGCACGAGATCCCACCGCTTCGCAATGGAAGGCTTCGCCAACGAAGCCCGTGTTCTGGATCGCCGGATCGAAGACCGTGAATGCCTTGCTCACCTTCACCTCGGTGCCGCTTTCATCTTTCGCTGATGCCTCGATCAAGTACTTGCCAACTTCCCATGTGCGCGCATCGCGAACAGACATTCGTTTGTTGCCCGCGACATAGCCGCGTTCCTGTTTCACCTCATTGCCCTTGACCCACTCGAGCGGGTCGTTCTCATTGGTATACACATCCTGCGGAAAGCGTTGCGCGTGTTCTTCACGCGTGATCACGAACCGGTCTGGACGCTCCCACTGTCTATCCCGGATCGGTGTGGGTGGCGCTTGCAACTTGTAAACGTGGACATCCAATGGAACATCCACACGCTGGCCATTGAGGTTGGCCACATGCACATCGATGCTGTCCGATGTGGATCGGTCGAGACTTTCACCGATACCCAATTCGATGTTGATGCTCCGGTATCCAAGGCTCAGGCTGGTACTGCTGCTCTGCGTTTCTCCGTTGATGTCCGTAGCGCTCGCTTCCACCTCGAAGTTGAACGTTGGGTCCGCGCCCCGTGGGAACTGATCATCCGCTTCAGCTTTGAACTTCACGCTGAACTTGCCTTGCGCATCGCACATCGCTTCACCTTGCGCCACCTGTGTGCTGCTGCCCCAAGGCAACCAACCGCGGTAATACCAGCCACACCACCAAGGCATGTGCGCACTGCGTTTCACCGTCCACTGCACTTTGGCTCCATCGAGCGGAACGCCTGCATAGCTCTTCGCGATACCGGTTACGATCGCCTCTTGCCCCAGCTTCGGCTGGCCCGCGATCTCATCGAAAACCACCTCGAACGTTGGGCGCTTGTACTCTTCAACTTGTATCTGTTGCGACCCATGCTCCGTCTGTAACGACATGCTTCCGGTGAGTGTTCCTTGCGGCGCCGTGAATGTTCCGTTGAAGGACCCGAAGGCATCCGTCGTCACATCCAGCGCATCTACTTTCTCGCCATTGACGTCGTAGAATGTGATCGTCGTCTTGAAGCTCGGAACCACTTCGGTACTCTTCCCGTTCTTCTTTGTAACAAGGCCCTTGAACATCACCGGCTGGCCGGGGCGATAGATCGCGCGGTCGGTGAACAGGAATGTGCGAACGGGTTCCTGCGGCTCTGCGCCACCACCATATCCGACCCACGTTTGCTGACTGATGTACCGATCCTGGCCATCGATCAATTCCCAGGCGATCTGCGTTTGTTGTTCATGCTGAACTGCACGAGCATAGCCATCCGTTCCAACGACAACTGGTTCGCCGCGTACGAAACCGTCCTGACCGTATGCGTTCTTCCGTGTCCAAGGCACCACGCTCGCTCCCGATTTCGGTGCTCCTGTGGAACGATCCAACACCAGCACATTTGCGCTCCCGTTATGCGTGCGTTGCGACATCGCTAATTGCGTTACCCAGAAACGCGCGAAAGCGATGTTGTCCACTTTCGCCTTGAAGCCGCTGCTATCACACACGACGATCGCGTAGTGTCCGAGAGGCAGTCCATCCACGGGGACCTCTGTGAGATGATCGTTCAAGTCGCCATCATCCGGCAGAACGACGGACCATTCACGGATCGACTTGCGTTCGATGAGCTTCTCTTCGGACTCTTGGTTGTTGCGGTTCAAGTAGCTGTTCGGTGTCAACTCATCCGCCATAATTCGGAACCATACTTTGGGCACGTTCTTGTACGTGACCGCCACCTTGAACGGATGAGCCGGCTGCACCGCTTCTTCACCTTGCATCTGCACGGTCGCATCGAGCAATTGTGCCTTCAACACTTGCGCATCCAATGCCCCCGGGCTCATGGGGAATTTCTGGATCGCCTGATCGCAAAAGCCCAGTGCGGTCTTGCGCTCCCACTTGTTCAACTCAGGTGCAAGCCTCTGGAATTTCGCACCCATGTCGCTATGCCACCGCGCGATATCCAACGTCACGGAACTCCAGCAACTGTCATTGGGCACGCGCGTAGCCAGTGCCTCCAACGCCCTTAAGTACAGTGTGTCCTTGTTCCCAAGGTTGCTCCGCTCGCGCACGTAACGCAAGCGCAACAGTGCGACATCCACCAGCGCATCAGGTTTGCTATCGCTCAGATGCGATCGTTCGAGCTGTTGGAAGATCTTCATGGCCTGCAACTCCCAGCTCGTACTGTCCGGATGTGCGAAGGGTTTTACGGCAAACTCCTCGAACAGGGAGAAAGCACGTGGGTCTTTTAGCGTGAAGCGGGAAGCGGGCTCCGCAAGGCGTGTTTCGGTGTTGCTGAATACGACCAGAGCGCGATGGGCGAGCAGATCGAACAACGTGGGTCGAAGCGATCCGTCGGCCTTCGGGTCCGCAAGGATCCGTGCAACGCCACCAACTGGAACGAGCTTCAAGCTATCAACATCGATCAACGAGGCACGATACTCACTGATCACCTTCTGCATAAAAGTGGGCTGGCTCCACGTGGCCATGTCACGTGGATCATCCTGCGTGGCGGTCCGCTGAAGGATCGCCCAACGATCGTTCTGATAATAACTCCAGTATTGCTCGCCGACCACACTATGCAGCAACGCGTTCAGGGGGAATGCAGCCGACTTCGCACGTGCCTCGAATTCACCGATCACGGCCGCATCCTCTATGCCGGTCATTTGCTGGAAACGTGCACGGCTCATAAGAGCACGGAATTCCAATTGGTAGTCGCCGGAAGCACGAGCTTCAGCAACGATCGTGTCTGTGAGTGAAAGTGCACCGGCGTATTGCCCGATGTTCGAGAGCGAATCCACCTGCACCCAGCGGGGATCGGTTTCCTTCAAGGGCTCAGCACTCACGGTCTTGCGTTGGTTGTTGCAGGATACAGCGACGAGGATCGCGAACGAAAACAGGAACAGAAGCGAATTACGCATTGGGCAAAGGTGCAATTGTGCGGCGTGAAAAACTGCTATTACACCGCTTGTTCCATCACGGCGCGCTTTTCTTGCGGGTGTGATCAAGTCAGTTATCCTCCTTTGCATATGCGTGGCCGTACACGTGTGGCGCTCTGGCGTTCACTCGATCCAATAGGAATTGACCAAGCGAACATGGACGCCGAACTTCGAGACGAACTTCTTCGTGTCCCTAGCAAAACTCTAAACTGAGAACCTTGCGGCATTCACCTCCGGATCCAGCTCTTCGCCAAGCAACAAATGATCCAACAAGTGCGCCGAACTCCAGGGCGTCAGCAAAACTCCGCGCGAGCCAAAGCCATTCAATACCGCGACCCGCGATCCTTCTCCAATTGGACCGATGATCGGGCGCCGATCACGTGCAGCCGGGCGAACACCTGCTGCGTGCTCGATCAGTTCGACTGGTACCCGTGTGATCTTGAGCAAGCGTTCCAGCAACACCCGTATCCCTTCTTCTGTGGGGCCTACAAAGAGATCGTCCCACGCGAATGTTGACCCAACCCGATAAAGGTCATCGCCCAGCGGAAGCAGGAAAGCGCCTCGATGAATCATGGTCTTCAGCCCTAAGCCAGGAATGCGCACCGTGAGCAATTCGCCCCTCGCCGGGACAAGTCCGGGGACTGCGGTGAAAGGACCTTCGCACAACACAACGAACGAAGCGCTTTCACCCTTTACCATCGCATGATCAGCGTGTTCAACGATGTCCTCCTTCGAGACCCACTCTTCCCGGAACTGGTTTGCATGGATCAGTGCTGTGCGTTGTTCATCGAGCCATGCATTCACATCCAACCACGCGCAACGGTTCACGATCCCATACCCGATACCGCGATCAATATCCGCTCGATCCACATCCACGCGTTGCTCACGCGATAGAAAGGGCGCAGCTTGTTCATCGGCTTCTGAGCGGATCCAATAATTCTCTTCTTGCGCGTTCCCGAAAATTCGCACCATGGGGATCGGATGCCAATGGGGTGTCTTGAAGAAGGCTTCCGCACGAACCAACATTTCAGCGGCGCGCCAACTGGGGACCATTCGCCGCAAAACGATCGGATTCACAATTCCAGCAGCCACGCGCGATGCTTGACCGCTTTTGGGCGCATCGAACACGCGAACCCGAATTCCCCTGTTGATGGCCGTTGACGCTAATACGCCGCCTGCCAAGCCGTGGCCGATAATGATCAGGTCGTGATCCGTTCGCACGGGGCGAAGATGAACTCCTTCGGCCGGTGATGAAGTATTACGCTGCCAGCAACCTGTTCATCCGCACGAGCAGTTCTTCCTGATCGAACGGTTTTTGCAACACGTCGTTCGCGCCAGTGCTCTTGGCACTCTCCAACAAATGCGGCAGCTCGTATGCGCTGATCACCAGAACAGGTGTGGTGTGGCCGTGGGCGCGCAAACTTTCCACCAAAGCGAAGCCATCGATGTATGGCAGACCGAGATCGATCACCAGAAGATCGGCTGGTTGTTCTGCCATCACGGCTTGCAGATCGCGGCCATCGCGCAAAGGCGTAACGCTCCAGCCTGCAGCCACCATGCGGCGCATCAAGAGTGTACGAACCAAGTTGTCGTCTTCAATGAGGATCACACGGGCCATGGAAAGAGGAATTACCCCTTCCTACGGAAATGTGCGGATCTGGTTCTGCCTCAGCCGACCTGTCCCGCAACAAGGCTCTTCAACCTATTGATCTGTATGAAACCACCCCTGCCCCTCCTTGAGTTTGGCGATGGAGTGATCCATCGCCGGAGGGGAGAACAATTCATTTACCAAACGCCTGTAACCCACTTGTAGATATCGTGGCCGTTCACCGCGATGATCACCGTGAGCAAAAAGGCCATGCCTGCCATTTGCGCGTACTCCAACACCTTGGGGTTGGCCGGTCGACGTGCTATCCCTTCGTACAAGAGGAACAGCACGTGGCCGCCATCGAGCGCGGGTATCGGCAAGATGTTCAAGAACGCCAAGCCGAAGGAGAGGAATGCCGTGAATTCCCAGAAGTGCGACCAATCCCAAACACTGCCGTAGCCTTTGGCCATACCGCCCAAACCGCTCATTTGGGCCACTCCACTGCGCCTGAAGATCAGCTTGAAGGAAACCACCGTGAGACGAAATTGCTCCACGGCCAGTTTCAATCCGGCGGGTATGCTGGCGAAGAATCCGTACTGCTCTTTCACGATCTTGTTCGTGAACGCCGATAGTTGATCGGGGTCCTTGGGGCCTAGACCAACACGACCAACGCTATCCACATTGACCGGGATCTTCACCACGTGTCCTTCACGCACAACCGTTACCTCTACAACACCCTTCTTGTGCAGTTGCATTTCGTCGATGAAATCACCGAAATACGGCGTGAGCTTTTCTTCTACCATCAACACGTGATCCCCCTTGCGGAAGCTGCGCGCCTTGTCCGCATTCGCACCCGGAACAATGGAATCGATGTAGAACGGCATGCGCATACCGAACTGCATTTTCGACCCGCTGTTCAGAATGCTGTCCTGGATCGTCTCGCACAAGTTGATCGTCTTGCGTTCGCCCTTGCGATCTACCACTACTTCGCGTGCGTCGTGGATCAGAATGGCGATACTCACGTCGCCGATGGTGCGCACCGGATGTCCGGGCACTTCCAACACTTTGTCCCCATCCATAAAACCCTGTCGTTCCATCAGCGGGCCCGCTTCGATGCCGAAGACCATGTTCTCCAAGGGGATGTAGCTGCGACCCCATACCCACAGTACCATGCTTAGGATCAGGAAGCCGAGGATCGCGTTTACCGTTACACCACCCACCATCACAATGAGGCGTTGCCACACAGGCTTGCCACGGAACTCCCACGGTTCAGGAGGCTTGGTCATGCGCTCCTTCTGCTCCTTGTCCATGCTCTCGTCGATCATGCCGCTGATCTTCACGTAGCCGCCAAAAGGCAAGGAGCCGATACCGTATTCCGTGTCGCCGATCTTCTTCTTCAGCAGGGCGTATGGCGCATCGAAAAAGAGGTAGAATTTTTCCACGCGCATGCCGAAGAGCTTGGCCGGCAGGAAGTGGCCGAACTCGTGCAGCGCCACCAATATGGAGAGGCCTAGCAACAGTTGGCCGATGGTGATCAGGGTATCCATTTCAAGGTTCAGGGCTTCCAGTTCGCGGCCAATACGCGTGTTTCGGCGTCGGTGGCTTCGAGGTCTTCGAGCGTGGGATTGGGTACAAAGGTGGCACTCTGCATCACGTTCCCGATAAGCTCGCTCATGGCCAAGAAGCCGATACGCTCCTCCAAGAACGCTTGAACCGCTATCTCATTGGCTGCGTTGAGGATACATGGCATATTCCCGCCGCGCTTCATGGCCTCCAACGCCAGAGCTAGATTCTGGAACGTCGCCAGGTCCGGTTGCTCGAAGGTGAACGCCGGATATTGTGTGAAATCGAAGCGCGGCCATTGGGTCACCAAGCGCTTGGGATAGGCCAGTGCGTACTGGATCGGCAACTTCATGTCAGGCAGGCCCAGCTGTGCTTTCATGCTGCCATCGCGGAACTGTACCAAACTGTGAATGATGCTCTGCGGATGCACAACGATCTCGATCTGCTCGGCTTTCAAATTGAACAACCACTTCGCCTCGATCGCTTCCAAGCCTTTGTTCATCAGGCTCGCACTGTCTATGGTCACCTTGGCGCCCATGTCCCAGTTGGGATGCTTGAGCGCTTGGGCGCGGGTAACCTGTTCCAATTCGGCACGGCTCTTCCCCCGGAACGGGCCGCCGCTCGCAGTAAGCACGATCTTCTCGATGGGGTTCTCCCACTCGCCCGCCAAACATTGAAAGATGGCGCTGTGCTCGCTGTCCACCGGATAAATGTTCACGCCTTTTTCGCGGGCGAGTTTCGTAACGAGCTCACCTGCGACCACCAGTGTCTCCTTGTTCGCCAGCGCGATCGCCTTGCCTGCGTTAATAGCCGCCAATGTTGGACGCAACCCAGCATAGCCCACCATCGCCGTAAGCACCGTGTCGATGCCTTCCATCGTTACGGCCTGCTCAATGCTCTTGGCCCCTGCGAACACTTTGATATCCAGCGGCTGCAAAGCATCGCGTACCTCGGCGTACTTGCTTTCGTCGCCGATCACCACCGCGTTCGGGGTGAACTCTTTCGCTTGTGCTATCAGCAATTCAGCATTCCGTCCGCAGGTGAGCAGTTCCACTTCGAAGTGCTCCTTCTGCTCGCGCACCACCTGCAAGGCTTGTGTGCCAATGGAGCCGGTGGAGCCGAGAATAGCGAGACGAACGGGCATGTGCTGATGCGCTCCTGTGGGCTTGTGCCATTGCGAGCGGGCCGCGAAGATCGGATTTCGGACCTGTGATCCGACATGAACCGATGGCAACGTCGCGTGTACGGATCGTGCATTCGCGTCCGTTCGCGCATCATTCCAACATAACGCCTTCGCCAGGCCACGGCGATCGAAGCATGAAGATCACCATCAGCGTTCCCACCCCTTGCCACGAGAACTGGGAGGCTATGTCCCCGCGCGAACAAGGCCGCCACTGCGCGCAATGCGATCATGTGGTTGCAGACCTCACCACTGCCACCGATGCGCAGTTGGTGGCGCTGTTCACCAGCGATGCGAAACCGAAATGCGCTCGTTTCGACCCCCGGCAACTGGACCGTGCATTGGGCGCGGCCGAAAAACAACGGCAAAGCCGATTCCCAGCCGCTGCGTTCACGTCGTTGCTGGCGGTAGCCGCCGGACACGAAGCCATAGCGCAACAAGGAGCGCCCAGTATGTTGGGCGAACCCGCGATCGCTCAACCGATGCCGCCGCCACCACAGGTAACCGGCAAAATGATGTTCGTGCCTCATTCGATCCCGCCGGTATGCAGCATACCTATCACAGGCGATACCGTAGCCGTGATCACACCCCAACCGGATCCGATACCGGAGCGCACGGAGATCGGTGATGTCAAGATCCAAGTGGATGGCTTGGTCAATGGCGATATCAAATTCATCGCGGATCCAATGGAAGTAGACAGTGCGGTGGCCGCGCGGTTCGAACCGATGATGGATACAAAACCCTGCATGGAGATTGACCCCAAAGATCCGTTGGGCATAACCGGTGTGGTGGTCGACCCTGTTTCCGGAATTTCGATCTCGAAAGCGATCGTGGCTGTTCGTGGAACTGATCTACGCGTTCGTTGCGATGAACACGGCCGATTCGGTTTCCGCATTCCTGAAGACCTCGCCGGCGTGGCGCTGATCATAGATATCTCGGTCCAAGGTGAGGGTAGCATGTCGATCTCCCTCTCAGGCCAAGCAGTGCCCTGCGCAGTGCCAGTGAAATTCAAGCCTGATGAACCACAACCGGCACCTACCGAAGCCACCACCCCGCACGACTTGGGAACGATCGTGATCCTAAGAGAAAGTGAACAGGTCCAACACCTGACAGGGATCTGTGTAACCACTTATGTTGCCCCGCCCACCACTTGGCAACGCATTGTGGCACCCGTGAAGCGCGGCTGGAACAATCTGCGGCATTGACAAATCGCAAATGGTGCCGACCTTGGCACCGATGACCCCGCCCACCGACGCTGAGTTTGCCGCCATTCTGGGCAATGTGAGCAAACACATTGTGCTCTCACCCGAAGAGCAACGTTTCTGGCGCGGCTTGCTGCGTTCGAAACACGTGAGCAAAGGCGATTACCTGTTGGAAATGGGCGACATAAGCCTGTACCAGCATTTCGTGGTGCACGGTTGCCTGCGCGTGTACCATGTGGGCGAGGACGGAAAGGAGCACATTCTCCAATTCGCGCCAGAGGACTGGTGGACCGGGAATATGAGCAGCATGCTGAAGAACCAGCCCAGCCAGCTCATTATTGAGGCCATGGAAGATACCGTGGTGCTGCAGATAGACAAGGCCGCGCAGGAGCAGCTCTTCGAACGTGTGCCCAAGTTCGAGCGCTTCTTCCGCATCCTCATCACCAACGCCTTCATGGCCCAGCAGCGCCGAACGCTCAGTTCCTTGAGCAAGACCGCGGAAGAACGCTATGCAGAGTTCCGTAAACTATATCCTGGGCTCGATGGCCGTGTGGCACAGAAGCACATTGCCAGCTACTTGGGGATGACTCCAGAGTTCTTGAGTACGGTTCGGAAGAGGGTGTTGGCGAAGGAGTGATCAGTAGATAACTATGATCATGAAGTTGTCAGGGATTGATTTCGGGTCGTACCCTGCTGCTTTTCCAAAACTTCCTATTGAACTCATTCTGTATTTCTCAAGCAAGAATTTGCAAGCAACTCCAATGACTCAGCGCCCCTTGACAGTAAGGGGATTCTGCGGATACTTTCAGGAGAAGTACAAAGTGGAAGAGGTGCCAGCACCAAGGCATCTATCCACGATTTGCCATAGGCTTGTGTCCGCGGGCCACATGTCCAAAATGCAATCCGCGGGTGCTGATGATTTTATGAGTTCGTACTTCAGTTTGCTCGCCCACATTGATACTGTTTCCGAAAACGATCTTCTTGATCGCACGAATAAAGAGTTGAGCTTTCAGGTGTACGGATTTCCATTCATCTATGAGTTCTTCAGGGACTATGTTTTTCCAATCGAGCACACATCGCCTGAGGGTGATCGATTTTTAGGAACTGCTTTCTTTTATAACGGAGGAATCCTTACGGCGAAGCATTGCATTACTGGTGCTCATAAACTATCAATTCAAGGCGTTTCAAGGCACGATTTGCAGTCCTCCAAGTTTTACTGTCACCGCAACTCTATGATCGATGTTGTCTTCATTGAATTACCCGAATTCAGAAACAGCGAATCGATACTGAGCGATAACGCAAATGTGCTAGAAGAAGTTATGACTTTGGGATATCCATGTGTGCCCGGATATCACAACTTTTTAGCAGTTGAAAAGGCGATGGTGTCTGCTCGGTATATGGCGACAACGGGCTCCATTTCTGCCTCTGCCGAAGACATTTGGATGAGGGAACGACTTTTGCTGATTACAGCCCGTATTCAAGGTGGAAACAGCGGCGGGCCAGTAGTAAATCAAAGGGGCCGCGTCGTTGGTGTTTCGGTTAATACACCAGCAAGTCTTCCCGGAGGAAGGTATGATGACATGGGCTATGGAACAGTAATTCCTATGAAAGTCATTGATGATGAGATTCTCGACGGCTGTGCAGTTCCGCTGGATGTCAGCTCTATCGAGTTCGTAGACTTCGCTTGCTGAAAACCTAAGTCGAGCTCGGATACCGATCAGGTCTGGATTAATACTCGAGCCCCATTCGGCTAAATCTGGACCCTGAGATAAGGGAGTTCGATGTTCACGTTGAAGGACTGCGGTGGGCCGATCACTGAACTGCTGGACTCCGTTGGGCGCTGCCGCTTCAATTCACCGCCGACTGGTCCTGGTCCATGAAAGATCAAGGCCTCTGCCCCGCCCTCCGCAACCGATCATTGATCGCCCTTCCAAGGCCTTCGTTCGGAAAAACTTCCGCGAGGATCACTTCAGCATCGCTCGCGTCCAACGCCCTCATCGCAGCAAACAGGTTACGGGCAGCTTCGTTCAGGTCACCCGCGAGAGAAAGCGTTTCGCACCTCCAAGCATCGTAGGTCTTGTTGAACGCGATGACGGCACAACGCTTGTTCGCGTGTTCTCTCAACAGTGCAACGACATCACCAACGATCAACAGCTTGCGCGGCGCATAGTGACTTTCGATCATTCCCGGCGCAACAGGAACGATCTTACGTTGAGCGATACCCAGTTCGCCGATCACCCCTTCGATCGATTCAATAGGAACCCCGCCCGCCCGATAAAGTACGCATTGCCCTTCTTCGAACCCGATGATCGTGCTTTCTACACCCACCGCGCAGGGGCCACCATCCAGGATGTAGGGGATCTTGTCGCCTAGCTGATCCGCAACATGTTGTGCGGTGGTGGGACTCACATACCCGAACGGATTGGCGCTGGGTGCAGCCAAGGGAAATTCAAGAGAGCGCAACAATTCCAAGGCCAACGTATGCGCGGGCATACGCACTCCCACGGTATTCAAGCCACTGGTTACGATATCCGGGACTTCCGGCCGCTTCGGCAACACGAGCGTTAGCGGGCCGGGCCAGAATTTCGCCATGAGCACTTCGGCTTCCGGCGGCACGAACGATGCGACCTCATCCACTTGCGCGCGATCTCGCACATGCACAATGAGCGGATCGAACGATGGGCGATCCTTCGCTTGGAAGATCTTCAGTACCGCGGCTTCATCGAACGCGTTCGCAGCGAGACCATACACCGTTTCAGTGGGGATGGCCACCAAGAAACCATGCTCCAGCAACTGCTTGGCCTTGAGGACAACGACGCCGATCATGGTGCGAAGGTCGACCCCGGGATCGAATAGCTGAGAGTTTGCTAGCAACCGAATGGCTTTATCGCACGTCTATTGGCGGCGCGCGCCTATTGACTTTCACGAATTACTTTTACCACATGCTTCTTCGCAAAGGTCTTTTATGCTTGGCCCTCGGATCCTTCTCCCTCTCTTGGGGCCAGGCTGAGCGCAACATCTGGTATTTCGGGAATTTTGCGGGCCTTGACTTCAATGCTGGAACCCCTATACCATTGCTCGACGGTGCGCTTTCCACTTCCGAAGGATGCGCCTCGATCGCTGATGAGAATGGGGCCCTTTTGTTCTATACGGATGGGATCACGATCTGGAATCAGAATCACGTACCCATGCCGAATGGCACCGGGCTGCTTGGGGATCCGAGCAGCACACAATCCGGAGTGATCGTTCCCAAACCGGGAGCCCCGAATATTTATTATGTTTTCACCGTGCCCGCACAGGCCAACGCCGCGGGATTGCGTTACTCCGAGGTTGACATGACACTTAGTGGTGGGCTAGGTGATGTAACGCTCGTGAAGAACATCCTTCTTGCAACTCCGGTATGTGAGAAGATCACGGTGGTGGAACATTCCAACGGAACCGATTATTGGGTGATCTCACATCGTTACGACAGCGGTTCGTTCATCAGCTTTCACCTGTCCGCTTCAGGGATCGACATGGTTCCTTTGGAGAGCAATGTGGGTCTCGTTGTTTTTGACGACGGCGGCATCAATTCCATCGGCCATCTGAAAACCTCATCCGATGCCACGCGGATCGTTGCAGCCCATTGGACCTTGAACCTCGTGGAGGTTTTCGACGTGGATAATTCCACCGGACTGGTCTCCAACCCGATCACACTTGATGGTTTCGTTGCGCCCGGGGCCTACGGAGCGGAATTCTCGCCAAGTGGCCAATTTCTGTACATCTCCGAAGCGAACGGTAGCGGCAGCAATGTTTACCAATTCGACCTGCTGGCCGGGGGTGAGATCGAGGTCAATAATTCCCAAGTCCTGTTGAGCACGTTGCCGAGCGTTGGGGGTGCTCTTCAATTGGGCCCGGACAACAAGATCTACTGCACGTATTTTTCAGCTTCAGCGCTTGATGTGATCCAATCACCCGATCTGCCTGGTGCCGCTTGCCAGTATTTATCCAGCGCTCAGCCGCTCGGTGGACCAACCGGGACCTTGGGGCTGCCCACCTTCATTGATTCCCGTACATCATTCGGTATCGTCGCCACCGAGGTGTGCCCGCAGGACACCACCTTGTTCGCGGTGCTTCCCGAAGGCGCGGCCGATTCGATCTTCTGGAATTTCGGAGACCCAGGATCGGGACTTCTGAATTTCTCGACCGATCTGCAACCAGCACACTTCTATTCGGTGGGTGGCAGTTACCAAGTGCAGGCGATCGTGTTCGATGAAGGGTTGGCCGATACGCTCGACCTTGAAGTGCAGATCATCCTGCCCGTAGGTGACGTGTTGGGACCAGATGGTGGGATCTGTCCGAACGGCTCCCTCGTACTTGATGCGACCATTGCGAATGCCACCTATTCGTGGCAAAACAATTCTACGAGTGCCACTTTCCTGGTGCAAACACCCGGAACATATTGGGTGAACCTCACTCTGAGCGGTTGTTCCTTTTCGGACACCGTGAACGTAGTGGAGATCACTCCGCCTGCACCTGTGCTTGGGCCTGACCTCAGTCTTTGCTTGGGTGATAACGCGACGCTCCTTACCGGCATTTCAAATGCGGAATACCTCTGGTCCGACGGCACAACAAACCCCGCGTTGGAAGTGGATTCGGCGGGGATCTATTGGGTGACCGTGGTCGTTTCCGGTTGTTCCGGGTCCGATACGACGGTTGTTTCCTTCATTCCCTGTGATGTGGTCGTCGAAATGCCCAATGTGATCTCTCCCAACGGAAGCGGCCTCAATGACTTCTGGGAACCCGTTTTCATTCAAGGGGTCGGAGATATCGAGTCGTCGATCTACAACCGTTGGGGCCAATTGGTGCACAGTAGTTCCGGTGTTCCTCGATGGAACGGGAAAAGGGATAATTCGGATCCTGTTCCCGAGGGAACCTATTTCTGGCTCCTGCGGTACACCGACCTCCGTGATGGGACTTACGAACAGCGCGGAACATTGACCGTCTTGCGCTGAACGGGAGTTGCTATCCCGCTTTTAAAACCTGCGACCGGCTTCCAACAATTCGCCAAGCGCGTCAACCTGCCCTGCGCATAGTTCATGATGTTTGATTTCCCTTGTGCGTATTGCCACCTTGTGGAATCCGCGCTGTCATGAGTTGGCGCCGCACTTTGCCAGTGATATGGTCCGAGGGCTGAACGCTGCGTTTTTGCCGTGCTCACAAAAGGGCAGT
This sequence comes from Flavobacteriales bacterium, assembly GCA_031410075.1. Classification (GTDB taxonomy): domain Bacteria; phylum Bacteroidota; class Bacteroidia; order Flavobacteriales_F; family PHOS-HE28; genus PHOS-HE28. The sequence goes on along the minus strand of JANNYL010000223.1, from coordinate 8,795 downwards.
TCTTCTCGTTGAGAAGTGATGATGCCGAGGTGATGCCGTGACACCAGCAAAGCTTGGTGTTCACTGTCTCTTTCTGTCTATCCTCCGCCTATCTTGCCCGACAACGAACTCATTCGTTCATTTTTCTATGCGGTTGAAACATCTACTCCTGGTCGCTGTGTTGTCCGTCTTTCCAGCGGCACTTTTTTCACAAGTCAAGACCGCCAAGGTCACCCCGGATACTGCTAAGACCGACCCCTTCAAAGGCCTTAAATTCCGTGGCATCGGGCCAGCATTCATGTCAGGGCGTATCAGCGATATCGTGATCCATCCGCAGAAACCCAGCACATGGTATGTGGCCGTGGGCTCTGGCGGTGTGTGGAAGACAGAAAATGCCGGCACCACCTGGACGCCGCTCTTCGATGGGGAAGCGAGTTTCTCTATCGGCTGCATCACCCTCGACCCTCAGAACCCACAGGTGATCTGGGTTGGAAGCGGAGAGAATGTTGGCGGACGACATGTAGGTTATGGCGACGGCATCTACCGAAGCGAGGATGGAGGCAAATCCTGGAAGAACATGGGGCTGAAAATGTCCGAGCACCTGTCGAAGATCATCGTGCATCCGAAGGATCCGAACACGGTGTGGGTCGCCTCACAAGGACCGTTGTGGAGCAAGGGTGGTGAACGCGGCGTATACAAGACCATCGACGGCGGAAAGACTTGGAAGCGTACGTTGGGTGATGACGCTTGGGTGGGAGCCACTTCCTTGATCATTGATCCGCGCGACCCGAAACTCCTGTATGCCGCCACCTGGCAGCGCCATCGCACCGTGTCGGGCTACATGGGCGGAGGGCCGGGATCAGCCATCCATCGCTCCACTGACGGCGGTGACACGTGGGAGAAACTGACGCAGGGCCTGCCTAGCGGAAATCTGGGCAAGATCGGATTGGCCATCTCTCCACAACAACCCGATGTGCTCTACGCGGCCATTGAACTCGACCGCCGCAGCGGCGCCGTGTACCGCAGCTCGGACCGGGGCGCCAGCTGGACCAAGATGTCCGACGCGGTGGCAGGGGGTACCGGCCCGCACTACTATCAGGAGCTCTACGCCTGTCCTCACCAGTTCGAACGGCTGTACCTGGTGAGCAACTACACGCTCACCTCCGATGATGGCGGCAAGAATTTCAGGACCTTGAAAGTGGATACGCGGCACGTGGACGACCACGCTATCGCCTTCCGTGCCGACGATCCTGAATACCTGATCTTCGGAACCGATGGCGGCCTCTATGAGACCTTCGACCGTGGACAGACCTGGCGCCGTGTGGCCAATCTGCCGGTAACGCAGTTCTACAAGATCGCGGTGGATGATGCAGTACCCTTCTACAACGTTTACGGCGGTACGCAGGACAACTCCACCCAGGAAGGCCCCTCTCGCACCGACAATGTGCACGGCATTCGGAACGCGGACTGGGAGGTGGTGTTGGGCTCCGATGGCCACCAACCGGCCACTGAACCGGGCAACCCCGCGATCGCCTACGCGGAATGGCAACAGGGCAACCTGATGCGCCTGGATCGCACCACGGGTGAGAGCGTTTTCATCCGCCCGCAGGCCGGCCCCGGAGAGCCCACCGAACGCTCCAATTGGGACGCTCCGATCGTGGTGGGCCCGCACGATCCGGCAACCCTGTACTTCGGTACTTACCGCGTATGGAAGTCCACCGACCGTGGCGATAGCTGGACAGCGATCTCCGGCGACCTTACCACCCATACCGAACGCATACAGACCCCGTTCTTTGGCTCTACGCAGAGCTGGGACAATGCTTGGGATATCAGTGCCATGTCCGCTTATAGTACCATCTCCTCGCTGGCCGTATCTCCGGTGAAGAGGGGGGTCATTTACGCGGGCACCGATGATGGACTATTGCAGGTGACCGAGAATGAAGGAACGAACTGGCGCCGCGTTGAACTGAAGAACCTGCCCGGCTTGCCCGCCACCGCCTTCGTGAACGATATCAAGGCAGATCTCTTCGCCCCGAACACCGTGCTGGCGGTATTCGACAACCACAAGGCCGGCGACTACAAGCCCTACATCTTCCGCAGTACTGACTTGGGACGGACATGGACCAGCTTGGCGGGCAATCTACCGGACCGCACCCTGCTTTGGCGTGTAGTGCAGGACCATGTCAACCCTGCGCTGTTCTTCTTGGGCACTGAATTCGGCGTGTACGTCACCACCGATGCAGGGCGGAAATGGGCGGCGTTGAAAGGAGGTCTGCCGACTATTGCCGTGCGTGACATCGCCATCCAACGCCGTGAGAATGACCTGGTGCTCGGCACGTTCGGGCGCGGTATTTTCATTCTCGACGACTACAGTGCCTTGCGCACCTTCAGCACGGATACGCTCAAGGGGGAAGCCAGCTTGTTCACTCCGCGTTCGGTCCTGTGGTATGCCCCAACAACACCTCTGGGAGATGCGGGCAAGGCCACCCAAGGCGATGACCTGTATCTGGCGCCGAACCCTCCCTTCGGAGCGGAGTTCACGTACTTCCTGAAAGACAGTTACCCGGACTTGAAGAAGCAGCGACAGAAAACCGAGAAGGAACTGAAGGACGCCGGAAAGCCGCTCACCTTCTCCGGCTGGGAAGCGATGGAAGCCGAAGCGCGCGCATTGGAACCCAAAGTGTGGCTCTTCGTCAGCGACTCGTCCGGGACCTTGGTGAAGCGTGTAGAAGCCGCCAATGCCGAAGGATTCCAGCGCGTGGTGTGGGACCTGAAAGCCTCCGCCCAGCGGCCTGTGACCAAGGACAACGTGGACAAAGCGCCAGACGGACCCATGGTTGCTCCAGGACGCTACACCGCCCAACTGTACAAGCAGCTCAATGGCGACTTCAGCCCGATCTCAGATGCGGTGAACGCAACGGTGGTCCCCCTGCGCAAGGGCCACCTCGCCGGCTCTACACCCGCTGCGGTCGCCGGTTATGCCAAGCGCATCGATGCCGTGCAGGCGCGCGTGGATGCGCTACAACTGATGACGAAGGGATCCACCGCCCGGATCGCTTTCATGCTCAAGGCTTATGAACGCGCACCGCGACCCTCGCCGGAATTGCATCGTGACCTGCTTGCCGCGCGAAAGGAACTGGAGTCCATCGATATCGAACTCAATGGGAGCAAAGCCCGCAATGCGGCAGGGGAGGAAAAGCGCGCTCCTGGAGTGACAGACCGACTGGAAACCGCCTACGCGGGCGTCGCATCCCTCTCCTACGGCCCTACGGCCACGCACTTGGCGAGCGCGGCGCTCGCTGAACAACTTGCGCAGGAGCTGCAGGGTCGGCTGGACAAGGTGACCACGGCCCTACCCGGATTCGAGGACCGGTTGAAGGCGATCGGTGCGCCAATGCAGGATGAGCGCTGAAGGTGATCAGCTCAATCCCTCCTAATGTCGCTGGTGGCAGGCCAACCATGGTGTCTTTTTCCTTGTTATCGCTCCTGCATTAGCGCGGTGCATTCATTGCTTCACCATCCACACGACGAGTATACAAACATACTCCCGCACGATCGAACACCCTGAGTATCTTGTACTTCATCGTGTCTGCTTTAGCACGTTGGGATCCGTCCAAATAGAGGTAATCCTCATTCCATTCCGGGCCGTTCCGATGAGCAGGCGCGAGTTCATCCACATGCCAGATCACTCGGTAAAAATTAATGGTTGGCTCGAACACCCATGTGTTCCCGATTCGAATGGATGGAGAACCGGATGTCGTGCGACCATGGTCAGCTAAAAGCTCCTTCATCATATCCTTGGTCTCCATGTCATACTGCCATTCCTCGCTTCGATAGTAGCCGGAGTTGTTCATGAAAGACTTGAGTGAGATGCCCGCCAATAACAGGAACGCGACCGTAACCACCTTACTTCCACGTTGCCGGGTGACTGCTAACAAGAGCAGCCCGACATGAAGGGCCAAGAGCGGTAGGAGAAATTTGGCGAATCGTGCCTCGAGATGATCCGCACCAAAGATCCAATGCTGAACTATTGCCACCGTGCATGTGAGGACCAGCAAACAGGTGACCACCACGAACACTTTCTGCTCGTAAAAGAAATGGATGTTCTTCTTGATCACCATCCGCACGATGAGCGCAAGTGCGAGCACCATCAGTGCAGTGAACAGGACTTGGAAGAACAGTAGAAGGATCTCATCAACGTATAGACCAGGGAATGCAGCATAGATCACAGAACGCATCGTGTCGTGATAAAATCCCTGCTGCCCTCCGAAATCAAAATGATTCTGGGTGACCACCTGACGAACGGGCTCCCATAAACCGAAAACAGCCAAGGCCAAGAGAACAGTTTGTAGCCGAACATTCCTCCATAGAACAGGGCGATATTCCGGCATCATCCACCAAATGAAGCAGCCAGCCAAAGCAAGCAACCCTAATGCGGCCGCATACAGGTCCAACAGTGTGAAGTTGCTTAATACGGCTAGCATGCACGCAGCATGGAACAGTACCGCATCCCTGAACCGGGCACTGCGGAGGTAGGTCACCAAATGGTAGATCGCCATAAGCATGAATCCGAATGAAAGTCCGTATCCCCGGGCCAGCGTGAAGAGTTCGAGCAGTTGGGCATTACTGATCAGGATAGTGAACATTGCCAACCCGGTCCAGGCTGGCAATGCGCGTACCAATAGCGCTGTATAAAACATGTACATCACCAATGCCAATAAGTTCGGCAGGCGCAACACCAGTTCGGAGGTGCCGAACAAACGCTCAGAATACTTCATGCCAAGCGTGTTCAGCAGGTGGTTGTTCGTATAGGCTTCCTTGTGCGCCAGGATATCGCTGAGGGTCTGATGCGGGTAGCTCAGGTAGCTCAGACTTTCGTCATGCGTGAACGAAGCATTGGAAGCGCGCAACACAGCGTACACCAGAACCCCGAATGCGATCACGAACATGAGCATGCCGCTCATGGAGCGAGCATCGATCCAACTGCTATTCTGCTTCGTTTGGTCCACCATGGCACACTCCTTAATTCAGCCCCTCAACATACTTGCGGTCGTTCGCCAGCCGCGGCACCTTGCTCTGCGCATCGTTCATTCCGCGCGCCTTCATCCACCGCGTGAAACCGCCACGACCTACCGGCGTGACCTCCAAGGGCCGCAGCACTTTGCCCGTGATCAGGTCCTTGTAGTACACGTTGCGCTTGATAAGCGCCGCATCCAACAGGCCGGCGAAACGCGACAGGTCGGAAGGCGGCGAAGCAAACTCGATGAACCATTCGTGGTAAGGCAAGCCTTCGTGCGGTGAGGTCTGCGGAGCAACCGTGAACTCGCTCACCTCGCAGGTCATGGCGTTCATGGCCTCCTTCAACGCACCTTCAACCTCTTCGGCGATCACGTGCTCACCGAACGCACTGGTGAAATGCTTCGTGCGGCCCGTAACCACGATGCGTGGCGGTGACAGCGATACGAAACGCACGGTATCGCCGATCTCGTAGCCCCAGAGCCCGGCGTTGGTGTGCAGGACGAGGGCGTAGTTCACGCCGAGCTGGACATCCGCCAACGAAAGCCTTCTGGGAGGGCCGGGTTCATTGGTCGGGACGAACTCATAGTAGATGCCGTTGTCGACGACCAACAACAAGCCCTCTTCATCGTGTCGATCCTGGTACGCGATGAATCCTTCGCTGGCAGGGAAGAGCTCGATGCTGTCTACTTCGCCGCCGATCAGGGTGCGCATACGGTCGCGATAGGGTCCATAGTTCACACCGCCATAGACGAAGAGGGAGAGGCTGGGGAAAACCTCCTTCACGTTTTGTTTTCCGGTTCGCGCGAGCAGCCGTTCGAAGTACATCTGCGTCCAAGCGGGGATACCGCTGATGAGCCGCATGTCCTCGGTCATCGTTTCTGTGACAATAGCCTCCACCTTCGTTTCCCAATCGGTGATGGTATTGGTTGCGAAGCTCGGCAAGCGGTTCTTCAGCAGGTAGCGTGGTACGTGGTTGGCCACGATACCACTAAGCCTTCCGGTGGGGATCACGCCTTTTCGATCGAGCACCGGACTGCCTTGTAGGAAGATCATCTTGCCATCCACGAAAGCCGTGTTGCCAGTGTGTGCAACATAGCCTAGCAGGGCGTTGCGCGCACTGTTGATGTGGTTCGCCAAACTATGCCGAGTGATGGGGATGTACTTCGCCCCACTGGTAGTACCGCTGGTCTTGCACAGGTATATCGGCTGGCCGGGCCAGAGCACATCCCGGTCTCCGGCCACGATCCGGTCTATGTATGGGCGAAAGCCCTCATAATCGCGCAATGGCACGGCTTGCACCAGCGATGTATGATCGGCAACCTCACCGAGGTGATGCTTGTTGCCGAAGGCGGTGCGCACACCATGACGTAACAGCGCCTTCAGTATTCTATCCTGCTGAGCGACCGCATCTAGCGCATGTCGCATTACGCGTTGTGCAACCCACTGCGCATACGGCTTGCTCAGGGACGCCTTGAGGCTCATGAAAGTATTTCCAACAGGTACCGACGGATCCTCATTTGAATACCATGTAGGTCTGCGGATCCACTGGTTCGCCGCGATGCCAAAGCTCGAAATGCAAATGCGGACCCGTAGTGAGTTCACCACTGTTGCCAACGATCGCTATAGCCTCTCCAGCCCGCACACGGTCGCCCTCTTTGCGAAGAAGCACAGCGTTGTGCTTGTATACACTTACCAAGTCCATTGCATGCTGAACGTGCAGCACATACCCCCCGTCGCTGGTCCAACTGGAGAGTACTACGGTACCTTCCAAACAAGCTTTCACAGCCTCGTCGGCCTTGGTCACAATGTCGATGCCGAAGTGATCCTGTTTTCTGTCAAATGTTTCTGTGACCACTCCCCGTAGAGGTGAAAAGAAAAAAATGCCCGACAACCCACTACGTTCGCTCACCACGTCGGCTTGTTCGTTGACAGAGTATGCCTCATCACGCTTCACCTGTTCGCGCAGCAGGCTATCGGCCTTGCTCGGCCTAAGGTCGTCCGCGGAAGGCGGGGCTGTGATAGTCTTGAACAGTGTGGCGCTATCAGCAGGCAATTCGCCACTGAGCACGTTGCGCAGGTTCGCGATATAGAGATCGCGAATGGTCAACGCCCCTTGCAAAGAGTCGGCGATCAACGTCGCCCGGTAAGCGTTCAACTTGGTCTTCTGATCGGAATATCCCGGAATGTGTCGTTTGAGCGGGGTAAAGACGATGAGCGCAGTAACCAATGCGCCATGCAGGGTAAACAACGCAATGGTGAGCAGGATAACGTTCATCCGGCTCAAGCGGAAGCTCATACGCTCCTCGAAAGACGATTCGTTCACCAGTGAAAGCCGGTACTTGTCCTTCAGTTTTACCAGGAACGAGCGCTTGCGGCGGGGACGCTGATCAGCCATCGCGGCGAAGGTAGCTGCGCCTTTGTGCTATAGGCCAGATGCCGAAGCGCCGTATTCTCGGATCGTGTGCATCAGCTTAAGGCCTGTGGCCAACAGCTTGTGGCGTTTCGTTGGGAGACAGCCCGCAATGAAATATCTTGGCGGCCTTTCAGTTATAGTCGCACGTCTTCCCTCCGGTGATCCGTCCCTTCCACATCCGCTCCGGCCTCTTGGGCCTTTCCGTGCTCGTGCTTGTCGGATGCTCCACCGAGAAGAACAGTTTCGTAAGCCGAACCTATCACCGGCTTACCGCACGTGACAATGGCTGGTTCAACGCCAATGAGAAGCTGAAGGAAAGCGTTGCCGCCATGGAAAAGGCCAACGTGGACGACTTCGACGAAGTGCTCCCGATCTTCGTGTACGGCACAGATGATCAGGCAAAAGCCATGGTGCCGGACATGGAGAAGTGCATCGAAAAATGCGGTACCGTGATCGAGCGGCACAGCATGGAGATCGGCAACAAGGAGGTGAATTCCTGGATCGACGACGCCTATTTCGTGATGGGCAAAAGCCACTTCTACAAGCGCAGCTACTTCGAGGCGGAACGCACGTTCGATTACGTAAGCCGCCACTTCAAGGGGCAGAACCGCCAGCTGGAGAGCAAGTTGTGGTATGCTCGTACCGCGATCCAGAACGAGCAGTACGCCAAGGCCCAAAGTGCGCTGGACGAAGTGAAAGGCCAGAAGGTACTTCCCAAAAGATTTCCGCATGACCAATTGAGTGCCATTCAAGCCGATGTGAATTTGAAGCGTGGCAAAGTCGATGATGCCATCGTGGATCTGGAGCACGCGGTGGAGATCGCCAGTAACCGCACCCAACGTGTTCGATGGATGTTCATTCTGGCCCAGCTTTATATGGCCAAAGGGATGGAGGAAAAGGCGATCGCACAGTTCAATAAGGTGGCCCGTAGCCATCCCCCATACGAGTTAGGATTCCAGGCCGAGATCTTCCAAGCGCTCTCGTTCGACCGCGGTAACAGTGCCGTGCTGCGCAAGAAATTGAAGCGCATGAGACGCGATGAGAAGAACAAGGACCACTATGATCTGATCGAGTATGCGATGGCTGACATCGATCTGAAAGAGAATTTGGACTCGAGCGCCATATTGCACCTGAAAACCAGTGCTCGGGTAAGCACTATAGACACACGACAGAAAGCCAAGAGTTTCTTGAAGCTCGCCGACATCTACTTCGATGACAAGAAATATCCGCCGGCACAGCAGTATTACGATAGCACGAGTGCCTTGCTTGCCGAAACGCATAAGCGCTATGAGGAAGTGAAGGTCCGTGCCGAAGTGCTCACAGAACTCGTGGAGCAGCTGGACATCATTGCACGGGAAGACAGCTTACAAGCCTTCGCCAAATT